>CAJAFD010000321.1 GCA_903938935.1 uncultured Opitutia bacterium | reverse complement strand
GACTACGAGCTCAAGCGCCTGCCCCAAGCCGGCAAGAAACGCTTGCTCATTATCTGCCCCGCCTTCGTCGCCGATTGCCTCGAAACCATCGAGGAAATTTCCGAGGAGGGCCGCGAAGATTTCATGGGCGCCGGCGGCGAATCGTTCCAACAAATCCCCTGCTTGAACGATCAAAAGCCCTATATCGAATTTCTCGCCCAGCGAGTCGGTCGCTGGCTGGAGCAACGCTGAACCTTGAGCCCAGACTCGCCCAACGATCTCAACCCGGCCCCACCCGCCGACCCGCCCCCGAGCGCACCGATCAGCGCGCCGCACGACGCGCTCGAGCTGCTCGCCGCGCACGCTGTCGTCGGTTTCTTCGACCTGCATTTTAAAGCGGATCGTATCCATTATTCTCCGGCTTGGAAAAATCTCCTCGGCTACACCGCCGACGATCTCGCTGACCCCCGTGAAGTCTGGCGGCAACACATCCACCCCGAAGACTCCGACGCCGCTCCTTACTTCCTCGGCCACCGCCACACCCCCGGTACACGCCACCTCCAAGTGGAGTTCCGCATGCGCCACCGGCAAGGGCACTACGTCTGGCTGCAATGCACCGGCCTCCAACAGATCGGCCCCGACGGCGAACTCGAACGCGTCACCGGCCTCTGCCTCGACGTCACCGAGCGCCACGAGCTCGAAGAAACCAGTCTCGCCAACGACGCTCGCCTCCAAGATCTCGCCAACACCTCCGGCCCGCTCGGCGCCTTTGAATTCGATTTCATCCACCACCGCTATTGGGTCGCCCCCGCCTGGAGCCACCTCCTCGGCCACGCCGCCGAGGCCGATCCCGCCAAAGCCTTCCGCCAAAGCCTCCCCGCCGATGTCGATCCCGAGCTCGATCTCCCCTCGTGGTTCGCCCAACTCACGCCGGGGCCAACCCCGTTTCAGGCCACGCTCACTCTGCGCTCAGTCGACGACCAACCCGTCCCCGTTCTTCTCGGCGCTCACCGCACGCTAAATCGCAAAAACGAACTTTCGCGCATCATCGGTTTCATCAGCGCACTACCCGCAACCTTTCCTCAAACCACGCCCGCCCCCGAGCCCGCAGTAATCCCCGCCCAGGCCGCCGCAATCGACGACGCGCTCATCACGAGCGCCTTCACGACCTTGGCCGAAGCCATCCTGATCACGGACGCACACGGCCATATCCTCACTTCCAACGCCGCCGCCGCACGCTTGCTTCGCCGACCCGCCGCCCAAATTTCCAGCGCGCCACTTTCCGAAGTTTTCCGCCTCGTCCGCCGCGACAACCAGCAACCCGGCGACGATCCCATCACGCGCGCCCTCTCCAGCGAAAGCCAACTTCCACTCATCCACGACCAAGCGCTCGCCTTCGCCGACGCCGCTACGCCGCCCTTACCCATTCTCTGGACCGCTCGTGCCGTTTTTGATCAAGCCGGCCAACCCTGCGGTTTCATCGTCGTCTTCCGCGATCCCGCAGAAATGAGCCTCACGCCCGACGAGCTCATCAAAGCCAATCGGTTTGAAACCATCAGCCAACTCACCCGCGGCCTCGCCCACGATTTCAACAACCTCCTCACCACCATTCTTGGCGGCATCGCCCTCGCGAAAGACCCGCTTCACCCGCACGCCCTCGCCGACGCCGAAAACGCCAGCCTGAAGGCAAAAAACCTCACCAAAGAACTCCTCTGCCTCACCCAAGGCGGCACCGGCCCATCGTCCCTCGTCACCGTTGACGAACTTTTCGCGTCGACCCTCAAACTGGCCACCGTGGGCAGCACCGCCAGCGTCACCGCCGCGGTCACCCCCGGCACCGATGCCTTGCACGTCGATCGCGGCCAAATCCAGCAGGTCTTACAAAATCTCGTCCTCAACGCCCTCCAAGCGATGCCGCCCGCGCCCCACCCTGCGCGTGTCCAAATTTTCGCGCGCAACGTCTCCCTTGCCCCCGAACAAATTCCCGGGCTCACCGCGGGCAACTACGTCGAATTTGAAATTCGCGACAACGGCGCCGGCATCGCCCCCGCGCACCTTCCTGAAATTTGGTCGCCCTTTTTCACCACCAAGAAACACGGCACGGGCCTAGGCCTCGCCACCGCTCGCTCACTCGTGCAGAAACACGGCGGGGTCATCGGCGTCGATTCTACGCCTGACGTCGGGACTGTGTTCACGTTTTACCTACCCCGCGCGGAGCACGCGCCCGGTTTTCAAGCCCACGGAGCCCCGACGCCGCGTTTCCGCACCGGCCGCATCCTGTTTATGGATGACGACGAAACCATTTCCAGACTCAGCGCCGCGATGTTCGATCGTCTCGACTACAAATACGACTTGGCGAAAAAAGGCGACGACGCCCTCGCGCTTTACCAACGCTACCTCAACATCGGCCGCCCATACGACGCCGTCATCGTCGATCTCCACGTCATCGGCGGCATGGGCGGCGAAGCGTGTTATCACGCGTTGAAACAACTCGACCCCGATGCACGCGTCATCGCGTCCAGCGGCTACGACGATCCCGCGCTCGCTCGCCGCTTCCTCGAACTCGGTTTCTGCGGCTACCTCAATAAACCCTATCGCCTCGGCGAGCTCGGCCAAGTCCTCAAGACCGTGCTCGGATAAATCCTTGGCGGCCTCCCGCCGAGTTCACGCCTCGCGCCAAGTAAACGCGTGGCAAAGCGCCACGCCGGCCGCATCCGCCTCGTCAAACGCCAGCGGTCGCCCGTGCCCCATCATCGCCATCACGGTACGCGCCATCTGCTCCTTGCTCGCTCGCCCCGCGCCCACCACCGCCTGCTTCACGCGCAACGGCGCATATTCAAAAACCGGCAACTCCTGCAACGCCGCCGCCGCCATCGCCGCCCCGCGCGCCGCGCCCAAAATCTGCGCGGTCTGAAAATTCTGCACGAAAATCGTCTGCTCCATCGCCACGTGCCGCACGCCCGCGCCCGTCACCATCCCCGACACCGCCCGATGAATCTCCGCCAACGCCAGCGCCATCGCCAGCTTCGGATGCACCTTCACCGTCTGACAGCGCAGCAACAACGGCGCGCGCCCCGCCGCAAATTCCACCAACGCCAAACCCGTTCCTCGCAACGAGGGATCGATCCCGAGCACCACGCCGACAAACGGCACTTTCCGTCCCAACGAAGCGCCGGCCTGCGCCGTGGTCACACGCGAATGCGTCGTCGCCGGCACAGGTTGCCCCGCCAGTTTCGCCGCCCACATCTGTCTCACGTTCATCCGCGCCATACCGCAGCTTGCCCCACATAACCCATCGAACACACGGAAAATTTAAACGTCATCGCTCGCTCCCGTTTTCAAAACAACAGCCGCAGTCCCGCCGCCGCCGAGAAAAATAGCGCCAGATTCTCAAACACCTTTTGATTGATCCGCGGTAAAATCCGCCGCCCCAACCACGCGCCCGCCAACACCGCGGGCGCCAACCAGAGATTCAGCGTAAAACTCGGCGGCGTGATCAATCCGAGGCTGATCATAAACGGCACCTTAAACAAATTCAGCAGCAGGAAAAACACCGCCGCCGTCCCCACGTATTCCATCTTCGGCAACCGCATCGCCAGCAGGTAAATCGCCATCAACGGTCCCGCCGCATTGGCCACCAAGGTCGTAAATCCCGCCAGCACGCCGAGTAGCGGCGCAAACCACCCCGCGTGCTCGGCCTCCGTCGCCCCCGCGCCCGCGCGCCAACGCCGAAAAAGATGCACCGCCACGAGCGTCACCACGATCCCGCCGATCAACCGCCGCGTCTCCTGATCCCCGATCCGACCCATCGCAAAATATCCGATGACAACGCCCACCGCCGCCCACGGAAACAATCGCCACAGGTGCCGCCAGTTCGCGTGTTGTCGGTAAGAACCCACCGCCACCAGATCGCCGAAACACAACAGCGGTAACACCAGTCCCGTCGCCTGTTTCGCCGGCAGAATCTGCGCAAAAATCACGACGAAAAGCATTCCCATGCCCGCGATGCCAGTCTTGGAAACTCCCACCAGCAGCGCGGCGGCCACGGCCAAAATCCATTCTGCCGTCGTGAAATTCAAACCGACGCCTCCGGTTGAAAATCACCATCCTTCACGCGGAAAATTTCCCACGTCCCCAACTCCGCATCGGGCAACGCCGTGCCCGTCGCCAACACTTGCGACTCGGGATCAATCGTCGCCCAAAATTTTCGCCGACGCCCCGGATCGAGTTCCCCGAGCACATCATCCGCCAGCAACACCGGACGCACCCCGCTCTTCGCGTGAAACCACGCCGCCTGCGCCAAACGCAGCGCGAGCACGACGGAGCGTTGCTGCCCCTCCGAGCCAAAATCTTTCGCCTCTTGTCCGCCCACTTTGAGCGCAAAATCATCTCGGTGTGGTCCCGTGTGCGTCGAACGCAACGCGAGATCCCGCGCCCGCCCCGCCGCCCACCGCGCCAACAACGCTTCCACGTCCGGCAGCGCAAAATCCGGCGCGTACACCAAAGCCGCCGGCTCGGTGCCGTCGCATAATTTTTGATAACCCGCCGCCATGCCCGCACCGAGCGCCTGTAAGCCCGCGATCCGGCGCGCGATCAACTCGGCCGCCGCCGGCGCGAGGACGCGCTCAAACGCTTCCAACTGCGCGACCACGGCGCCGCCTTTTTTCAGCAACGCGTTCCGCTCCGCCAGCGCCCGCGTGTACGTTTGCAACGCCTGCAAGTAACTTCCGTCCATCGCGGCCAACGTGAGGTCCAACCACCGCCGCCGACCCGCGGGTGCGCCGCGCACGAGCTGTAAATCTTGCGATGAAAACACCACCGTCGGAAATTTCCCGAGATAATCCGCGAGCCGCGTCACGCGCGTCTGATCGCACCACAATTCCTTGCTGTGACGGTGGACTTTGATCGTCACCTGCGTTTCGCCCAGCCGCGCGTGTTCCAGCGTGCACGCCACCGCCGCCGTCGTTTGACCGTGCATCAACAGCGTCGCGCTTTCCGCCGTCCGAAACGACCGCGCCGCTGTCAGATAACCCGCCGCCTCGAGGAGGTTGGTTTTCCCTTGGCCATTTTGCCCCACGAAAAACTGTCGCCGCCCCGCAAAATCCAGCCGCGCAAACGCCACATTACGGAAATGGCGAAGAGTGAGCGTGCGCACGCGCATAGGCCCGCGAGTAGCAGGAAAAATTTCATCGCGGGCAAGCCCGCACCCACCTTTTCTCTCAACATGAAGTTTGCCGCCGCCCTCCAAGCGTCCACCGCCACGCTCCAAGCCTTACCCACGATCCGCCCCGCGATCGACGCCGCCGCGGCGCTCATTCTCGAAACGCTGCGCTCCGGCCACAAACTCCTCATCTGCGGCAATGGCGGGAGCGCCGCCGAGGCCGCCCACTTCGCCACCGAGCTCACCGGCCGCTACGCCAAAAATCGGCGTTCGCTGCCAGCGCTCGCGTTGTCCTCCGATGGCTCGCTCGTGACGTGCATTGGCAACGACTACGGCTTCGACCAAGCCTTCGCGCGCCAGATCGCGGGCCTCGCCCAACCCGGCGACCTCGTCGTCGTGCTCACGTCCAGCGGCAACTCCGCCAACATCCTCGCCGCCCTCCACGAGGCCAAAGCGCGCGACCTGAAGAGCCTCGCCTTTCTCGGTCGAGGCGGCGGCCCGGCTCGCGGCCTCGCGACGGTCGAGCTCATCATGCCCGGCCAAAGCGGGCCCGCCACGCAAGAGGCGCATCTTTTCCTGATCCACTATTTCTGCGAACTCATCGACGCCGAGTTCGCCTGAATTTTTTTGTTCGGCGCGGTTGCGATCGAAAAGGCGAACGGCATCGCCCTTCTCACTTCGCCGCGGGCGGAGTCTTTTCGTACACGGCCCAATTTTTCACAAGCTCATGCACGACGACGCTGCCCACGCGGTGCGCCGCCTCGAGCGACGGTAAATACGCCGAGTAACCCGGCCCGAGTTTCTCGCCGCTCAGACTTTCCGCTGCGTCGCCGCCCGGCATCTGCATGTCAAAATTACTCGCCGTGCGCAGCACGAGAACGCGTTTAACGTCCACGCGTTTGGCGCGATCGAGCAAAGTCAACGCTTGCAAGGTCCCCGTGTCCTCCATCGCCGTCGTCACGTAGTTGCCCGCGCCATCGCTGAAATAGTTTACCCAGTCGTTGGCCCATTGGTTGAGGAGTTTACCGTGCCAGTAAGTCATCGAGGAAAGTGTGTCGCCTTTCATGACAAGCGGCGGCCGCTGCGCCTGAGGAAAACCCGTGTAAAGCGCCCGACGTTTTTGCATCGGCGCGGAATCAGCCAAGGCAACGTCCTTCGTCAAACGATAGGCCCATTCCACCAGGGCTGGCTCCAGTCGATAGGCTTCGCCTTCGCTGCGGTCGGCCGGCAACTCAAACGGCTTTTTCTTCCGCAACGGAATGAAGCCCGTGGTCCAACCCGCGGGCATCTCACGCGCGTCGATTTCATGACCGAGATCGCCGTCGACGACCCACTCCGCCCACACCGCCGCGCCGAGCGGGCCGTCGTGCGGGTCGATGCCGGCGATACCCGCGACGAGCCAATAACTCTGCGAAAGATCGAAACGCGGATCGAGCCCGAGCGCCATGATCGTCGCCGCGCTCTTCGCCGTGCCCACGCCCGTCACCACGCCGAGCACGCTGCCGTCGGCATTCGACCGCAGATCGCGGTAGCCCTGCGGAAACGCATGCACCTGCGTCAACTGCTCGCGCTCGACCCAATATTGAAATTCACCCGGACGATCCCCCGTGTCCGCCCCCGCTTCAAACATCGCCACGACGACGACCTTGGGCCGGATCACGCCGGGCGCGGACCACGCCGGCAACGCGAGCGCGAGGAACATAAAAACACCGAGCCCATGAAAGAATCGCATTAACATCATGCGCGGACTCCAGCAGTACGCGCGCCAAGCGCAAATTGGTTCTTGCCGCACCGAAATGCCGGCGGTTCGCTCCGACTTTAAACCCATGAGCAAAGCCACTCCCGCCCAAGAAAACGCCATCATCAAAACCGCCTACGGCGAACTCACCGTCGCCTTCTGGCCCGACGTCGCACCGAAGACGGTGGAAAATTTCAAAAAGCTCGCCCGTTCCGGCTACTATGACGGCACCGCGTTTCACCGCATCATCAAGGGCTTCATGATCCAAGGCGGCTGCCCCAACACCAAAGTTGGCGAAAAAGGCATGCCCGGCACCGGCGGCCCCGGCTGGCAGATCAAGGCTGAGTTCAACGCCAAAGCCCACGTTCGCGGCGTCCTCTCCATGGCCCGCTCGTCTAACCCGGACTCCGCCGGCTCGCAGTTCTTCATTTGCCACGGCGACGCCAAATTTCTCGACCGCCAATACACCGCCTTCGGCCAAGTGATCGCCGGTGACGACGTCCTCGAAAAAATCGCCAACGTCCCCACCAAATCCGGCGGCGGCGGTGAAAAGAGCACGCCCATCGAGCGCGTCGGCGTCGAGAGTGTCACCATTGTCGCGGCTTAAACCACTTCGACTTTTAGTCTCTCTTAAACGAAAAAAGCCGGTCTTCACGACCGGCTTTTTTCATGGGTGTGAACCCAGCTCACGCGTAGCCCAACGCCTTCGCCACCGCGCCGCAGACAACCTTACCGTCGCGCGTGTTCACGCCTTTCGCCAAGCCGGGATGTTCCGCGAGCGCACGCTCCACGCCCTTCTGCACGAGTGTCGCCACAAACGGCTCCGTCGCCTGCGTCAGCCCCATCGTCGAAGTGCGGCCGACGAGCGCCGGCATGTTGGGCACCGCGTAGTGAATCACGCCGTGTTGCTCATAAACAGGCTCTTCGTGCGAGGTCGGCCGGATCGTCTCGATGCAACCGCCTTGGTCGATCGCGATGTCTACGATCACGCTGCCGGGCCGCATCTGCGCGACCATTTTTTTTGAAACCACGATCGGCGCCTTCGCCGCTGGGATCAGCACCGCTCCGATCAACAAATCCGCATCGGCCACACTCGCCTCGAGATTCGCCGGATTCGACATGAGGGTGACGACGCGTCCGCGATACTCAGAATCCAGCGCCTCAAGTTTGCGCGTATCCAAATCAAGCACGGTCACCCGCGCGCCCATGCCCGCCGCCATTTGCACCGCGTGCGCCCCGGAGTTACCCGCGCCGACCACGACGACGTGACCCGGCAACGTGCCGGGAATCCCTCCGAGCAAAACACCGGAGCCGCCATGCTGCGACTGGAGGAAATACGCGCCGACTTGAATCGCGAGCCGCCCCGCAATCTGCGACATCGGCTTCAGCAACGGATAGGATCCATCATTGGCCTCCACCGTTTCATAAGCGATTCCGAGAATTTTTTTCCTCAACAACACCTGCGCGAGTTCCGCACCGGCCGCGAGATGGAGGTAAGTAAACAACATCTGCCCCGTGCGCAGTCTCCCGTATTCAGCGGGGAGTGGTTCCTTAACTTTTAAAATAAGATCCGCCTGCGCCCACACCTTCGCCGCGGAGCTGACCAAGGTCGCGCCCGCTGCCCGATATTCCGCGTCGGTAAATCCGGCGGTGAATCCCGCCGATTTTTGCACCACGACCTCCGCCCCGAGCGCCACGCAGCGGCGGCACAAGCTAGGGGTCATCGAGACGCGCGTTTCGCCGATTTTGATTTCTTTCGGTACGCCAATTTTCATGTGCGCAACCCAATCCCGAAACCTCAAAAACGCAACGCCCCAGAAGACACCGCGTTAACCGCGCTGCTGCGCTACGACCCACTCGCGGATATTCCCGTCGAGCACACTCAATGGCACGGCGCCGTGCCGCAGCACCTCGTCGTGAAACGCCCGCACGTCGAACTTCGCCCCAAGCGCCTGAGTGGCAAAGGCGCGCAGCTCTTTGATTTTCAGTTCGCCGAGTTTGTAAGCCAGCGCCTGCCCCGGCCACACGATGTAACGATCCACTTCGACTACGATGTCGTGTTCACTTTTGCCGGCATTGTCTTTGAAAAATTCGATCGCCTGCGCCCGCGACCAACCGAGCGCGTGCATCCCGGTGTCCACCACGAGGCGCACCGCTCGCCACATTTCATAAGTGAGCTGGCCAAATTTCGCATAAGGGTCCGTGTAAAAACCCATCTCCTCGCCCAGACTTTCCGAGTAAAGCCCCCAACCTTCAACGAACGCCGTGTACCCACCCCACCGCCGAAAATCCGGCAACGAACCGAGCTCTTGCGCGATCGAAATCTGGAGATGATGCCCCGGTACCGCCTCGTGCAACGTGAGTGCTTCCATCTCCCATTTTGGCCGCGTATTAAGCGCGTAGGTGTTGGCGAAAAAATAGCCCGCGCGGCCACTCTCCGCCGCCCCCGGATAATAATAAGCCGTGGTCTGCGATTTCTCCGCATAACTCGGCACCGGCAACACCCCATACGGCGTCCGCGGCAAGGTGCGGAATAATTTGATCAACTGCGGATCGGCGCGCTTCGCGATATCCCGATAAGCGCGCAAAAGCTCTTCTTTGTCGGTGAAGAAAAACTGGGGGTCCGTGCGCAAGAATCCAAAAAACTCCGCGAGCGTGCCCTTAAAACCCGTTGCCGATTTTACGCGCTCCATCTCAGCGCGGATACGTTTCACCTCGGCCAAGCCAATGTCGTGAATCTGCTGCGGCGTGAGATCGGTCGAGGTCTCCGTCTTCACGCGCCACGCATACCACGCCTGCCCGTCCGGCAACGCCGAGGCCGCTGTCGTCATGCGCGCGCCGGGCAAATATTTTTCCGCCAGAAACGCATGAAGTCGCTCAAAAGCCGGCTTCACCTCCGTCCTGTAAGCCTGCACTGCCATTGCTTTCAACCGCGCCGCCTCTTCGCCTGAAACGCCCGCGCCGGGTCGGTTAAAACCCCCGAGCAATGGGCTCTGCAACGGATCGACCGGAATTTGGTTGAGCACTTGTTGCGGCACATCGCGCAACGTGATTTGGGGCGGCGTCACACCACGCGTGAGTCCATCCGCGAGCAACGCGATCACTTGATCGACTTGCTGCGGCAAGGCCCGCAAGCGCGCCACCTGCGCCTCCAGCTGGGCGACCGTCGCCGTAGGCATCGTGCCAAACACCTGCGCCGCGTCCTGATGCACGCCGTTGAGCTGCGTGACTTGGACCAGCTCCGCCGGAAATCGCGCACCCTCGACCGCTTCTTCCAACTGGCGCTTAAACAAATCATAACTCACGCGCTCGCTCGCGCTCAACGCCGCACGCTCGATCGTCGCCAACACCGCCAGCGGTCGGCCCGTGAGGCGCTTGCGCTCCGCGATCGCGGCCGCGGTTAGATCGGTCCATTTCGTCTCGTAGCCCGCCGCGCCAATGTAGGTCGCAAACTCGGGCGCGACCGAAAGTGTGTAAGCCCACTCGACTTTAAAGAGCGCCTGCAATCGCTCGCCGTCGGCCGTGCGGCCCTTGGCTGCGGCGATAGCCTGAAACTGCGCGTCGTAATCATCCGCCCGTGCGCTGATCACCGCCATCGCCGTTGCTGCCATGATCAAAAAAACAAAACGGAATTTGCTTCGCATGACCCAAAGCCTTCTCAGTCTTCGGCCACGATGCAAGACGCCGCACCCAAGCCCCTGCACTTGATCGTCGCCTGCGCCGAGAATCGCGTCATCGGCCGCGATGGCCGACTGCCTTGGCACATCGCCGAAGACACCGCTTTTTTTCACGCCGCGACTGCCGGACAAATCGTCGTCCTCGGCCGCATCTGCTACGAGACGTGGCCGCAAGTCCGCGCCGAGGGCCGGCAACCGGTGGTCATCAGCCGCAACCCCGCGCTCGCGTCAGCCGGCGCACACGTCACTCCCTCGTTTTCCTCCGCCCTCGCCCTCGCCGATACGTTACCCGGTAAAATCATGGTCTGCGGCGGTGAGCGTATTTACGCCGAAGCGCTGGCCAGCGGCCGGCCGCTTCGTCTTCACCTAACGCTCATTCATGCCGAAATCGCCGGCGACACGTTCATGCCCGAGGGGCGCCATCTTCCTTGGCGTGAAATTTCCCGCCGCGAGAGCGCCGACGCGAATTATCGCTACACGTTTTTTGAATTGTCGCTGCCGTGAGGCGGCGGTTCGTCGCACGCGGTGGTATCGAAATGAAACGGTAGGTAGGCCGGGCAAAATCCAAAAAACG
>CAJAFD010000320.1 GCA_903938935.1 uncultured Opitutia bacterium | reverse complement strand
GGCTCACGCTGCGCGAGGTGATTTTGCAGCACGGCGCGGCGGTCATGGGGCCGAAATGGCCCAAGGAAAAAACGTTTCCGATTTTGGTGAAATGGCTCGATTGCCGCGAACGTCTGAGTCTCCAAGTCCATCCGCCGGCCGCTGTCGCGGGTGAACTCAAGGGCGAGCCGAAGACGGAAAACTGGTACATCGCCGCCTCCAGCCTCGGCGCCGAGTTGATCGTCGGGCTCAAAAACGGCGTCACTCGTGAGCAGTTCGAAGCCGCGATCACGACGCAAACCGTCGAAACCTGCGTGCATCATTTTCCCGTGGCCGCGGGCGATTCCATTTTAGTGCACAGCGGACAAATTCACGCGATCGATGCCGGCAATCTCATCCTCGAGATCCAGCAAAATTCCGACACCACGTACCGCGTCTACGACTGGGGCCGCCTCGGGCTCGACGGCAAACCTCGCCAAATGCACGTCGCGCAATCCCTCCGCTCCATCGATTGGCAAGATTTTGAGCCGAAGCCCGTGCGCGCTGCGCCGACCTCGGGCGTGATCGCCGATTGCCCCGAATTCAGCATCAAGCGCACCGTGCTCGGCGCCGGCGAGCGCCTCCACCTCTCAGGTGGCGAACAACCCCGGTTGCTCAGCGTCGTCAGCGGGCGGGTCAGCGTCGGTGGAAAAAATCTCGAGCCCGGCGCCAACGCGCTCGTGCCTTATGGCGCCGCGTTCGCCTTCACTGCCGAGACGACTTCGATCGTGCTCGTGACGGAAAATTTCGCGGGATGATTCTGCTGAACGTTGCTCCGCGTGGGCTCGCTCGCGCCTCCACGCGCGGCGGCTGCCTCCTGCGTTTGATTCTGTTGACGGTGATTGTCGGGGCGATGCTCGCGCTCGCGTGGATGACGTTGTTGCCGCTGCTATTTACCCGAGCGCTGCAGGAACGCACGGGCTTCCAGGCCGACGTCGCGAGCGTTTCGGCCAATCCGTTCACCGGCCGCGTCACGGTCCGCGGACTCATGGTGTTGAATCCAACGGCGTTCCCGGTGCCCGATTTTCTGCAAGTGCGCAGCGCCGAAGCCGAACTCGATGTCTGGGCGCTTGGGGAGCAGCGCATCGTGTTCGACTCGCTCGATCTCGATGTGCGCCAGCTCACGCTCGTCTCGCGTCGCGCCGGCGACACCAACATCGCGGCTTTCCGCGCTGCGCTGGCCGGTCCGGTCGCGCCTGCCACGGCCTCGGCGCCGTTCCTGATCCGGCGCTTGCGCCTGCGCTGCGATACTCTGGCGCTGGTCGATCACACCGCGCCGCCACCGCGGCTTCGCACGTATCGACTCGGCTTGGACCAGAGCTACACCGATGTCACCAGCCTCAAGCACCTGTTCTCGCCCGCCGTGCGGCGTGTACTCGATGAGAAAAACGTCAGCGCCGCCGTGGCGGATTATTTCCCGCAGGAAATCTCCGGCCCGCCTCCCGCCCCGTCCAAAACAGGCGAGAACTGGCTCAACGCCGCCGAGCGCAAGACCCGCGAAATTTTCCGCGGTTTGCGCGACAAGCTTGAAGAAACGCGGAAGCCGTAGTTAGCTGTTTATCTTTTGTTATGAAACCGACCGACGAATCCGCTGCCACACCCAACCCTGAGCCAGCCGCTCCGGCTCCCGCCGCCCCAGAGTCTGCCCCCTCGGCCGACCTCGCGGCCCAGTTGGCCACCGCCAAGAAAGAGGCGGCCGATAACTACGACCGTTTCATGCGCACCGCCGCGGACCTCGAAAATCTCCGCAAGCGCACCCTGCGCGAAAAAGAAGAACTCCGCCTTTATTCCGCCTCGCGCGTCCTCGAAGATCTCCTGCCCGTGATGGACAACCTCGCCCTCGGTCTCACCGCCGCGAAGCAGCCCAACGCCGACCTCAAAACCCTCACCGGCGGCGTCGACATGGTGCTCACGCAATTCAAAAGCGCCCTCGGCAACCACGGCCTCAAGGAAATCCACCCCGCCGGCCAGCCCTTCGACCCGCATCAACACGAAGCCCTCTCGCACGCGCCGAGCCCTGACGTGAAAGCGGAACACGTCCTCAACGTCATCCGCACCGGTTATTCGCTCAACGGTCGCTTGCTTCGGCCCGCCTCCGTGATCGTTTCCAGCGGCCCCACCACCGCCGCCAAAGAAACCGTCATCTAACTCATCCGCCGCTTGCGCCATGCGCGCGACTGGCTCCCACGATCTCTATGGCGAAGGAAGATTACTACGAACTGCTTGGCGCGCAAAAAGGCGCGACCGAAGAAGAACTCAAGAAGGCCTACCGCAAAAAGGCTGTGCAGTTTCACCCCGATAAAAATCCGGGCAACAAGGAGGCCGAGGAAACCTTTAAAAAAGTTTCCGAAGCCTACGAAGTCCTAAAAGATCCGGAAAAACGCGCCGCTTACGATCGCTACGGCCACGCTGCCTTCCAAGGCCCCGGCGGCGGCGGTGGTGGCGGCCGCGGTCAACCCGGCGGCGGTGGTTTCCACGATCCGTTCGATATCTTCCGCGAAGTCTTCGGCCAACAAGGTGGCCGCGGCGGTGGCGGCGGTGGTGGCGGAATTTTTGACGAAATGTTCGGCGGTGGTGGTGGCGGCGGCGGGGCCGATCGCGATGGCTCCGATCTGCGCTACGATCTCGAAATCACCCTCGAAGAAGCGGCCCGCGGCGTGGAGAAAGAAATCTCCTTCCGCAAAGCCATGACGTGCGAACGCTGCACCGGCACGGGCGCCGAGCCCGGCTCGAAACGCGTCACATGCCCCACCTGTCGCGGCGCCGGCCAAATCCGCCGCTCGGGCGGCATCATCACGTTTACCCAAGCCTGCCCGACGTGTAGCGGCACCGGCCAGAAAATCGAAAAACCCTGCACCGCGTGCCGGGGCGAAGGCCGCACCCCGCAAACGACCAAGATCAACGTCCGCATCCCTGCCGGCGTCGAGACCGGCTCGCGTCTCCGCTCCACCGGCAACGGCGAAGCCGGCACCGCGGGCGGCTCGGCCGGCGATCTCTACATCGTGCTTTCCGTTAAGGAACACGAACTCTTCGAACGCCAAGGCGACGCGCTCTTCTGTGAGATTCCCATCAAGTTCACCCTCGCCACGCTCGGCGGCAGCATCGAAGTGCCCACGCTCTTCGGCAAAGGCTCACTCAAAATCCCCGCCGGCACCGCCAGCGGCACCACGTTCCGCCTCCGCGAAAAAGGCATGCCTTCGCTCCGCGGCGGCCGCCAAGGCGACCAACTCGTCCGCGTGCAAGTCGAAGTGCCGACCTCGCTCAGCTCCGATCAACGTAAGTTGCTCGAGGAGTTTGCCCGCGTCAGCGGCGACGCCGCCGAACCCACCTCGAAGAGCTTTTTCGAAAAAGCGAAAAAGTTCTTCTGAGCCCGCGCCATTCGCCCGGGCTCAACCCCGGGCGATAAAGTCTTCCTTCGGCGCGGTTGCGCGTTTATCCGTCTGAGCTGTGACGAATCTCGCGCCGCCCAATCCCAAACTCCTGACGCTCGCCGCCGCCGTGGCGCGGCGCGCCGAGCTGCGCGCCGCCGGCAAAAAAATCGTCCTCACCAACGGCGTCTTCGACCTGTTGCACACGGGCCATCTTTATTACCTGCAACAAGCGCGCGCCCAAGGCGACGCGCTCTGCATCGCGCTCAACGCCGACGCCAGCGTGCGCGCGCTCAAAGGCCCGTTGCGGCCCGTGCAAAACGAAACCCAACGCGCCTACGCGCTCGGCGCGCTGGCCTGCGTCGATGCCGTGATTATTTTTAACACGCCGCGCCTCGATGCGGAAATCCGCGCGCTCGCGCCGGACGTTTATTGCAAGGCTGGCGATTACACGCTCGAGAAACTCGATCCCGGCGAACGCGCCGCGCTGGCCAGCGGGGGCGCGCGCATCGAGTTCATGCCGTTTTTGCCCGGCTTCAGTACGACGGCCTTGATCGCGCGCATCAAAGCCGCGGGGGAAATTTGATCCTCATGCGCGTCGTCATCCTCGGCTCCGGTCGCGGCTCCAACGCCGAGGCGATTCTCCAAGCTCAGCAAGCTGGTCAACTCGGGCGCGCGCGCATCGTCGCGCTGTTTTCCGATAAACCTGATGCGGGCATCCTCGCGCTCGGCCCGCGTTTCGGCGTACCGGCGAGCTACCTCGACCCCGCGCCGTTTAAGACGAAGCTCGAGGGTGAAGGCGAAACGCGGTTCATCGCCGCTG
>CAJAFD010000319.1 GCA_903938935.1 uncultured Opitutia bacterium | reverse complement strand
TCAATTCCTGGGAACCGGTGGCGGGGACGGAGATCAGCCGGAGCTGGGGGAACTTGGAGGCGGCGGCTTCGAGGTCGCCGTTCCAATCGCTGGCGAGTTTGAAGCCCATGTTGGATTGGCCGGAGCACATCCAGACTTCGCCGATGAGAATATCGGTGAGCTCCTGCTTCGTGGTGCCGGCGATGGCGAGGGTTTGGGGCGTGGCGTTGGCGGGCGCGGCGTCGAGTTTGACGGCCCATTTGCCGTCGGCGCCCGCGGTGGTGGCGTAGGTTTTGCCGGCAAAAGTCACGCTGACGGCGGCGCCGGGCGTGTCCCAACCCCAGATCGGGTTGGCTTGCTTTTGCTGGAGGACCATGTGGTCGCCGATGATGGCGGGCAGTTTGAGTTCGGCGCGCGCGGTGGAGACGGCGCATGCGAGGACGAGGAGCAGACCGATTTTTTTCATGGGGGAAGGGAAACGGGAAAAACGACGGGGTGGAGCCTGATGGGATTGCACGCTCTGCGCCGCAGAAGCAACCCGGCGTTGGCGGGTGCCGCCAATGGAGTTGCACCGGCGGGCGGCGCGTTTAAAGTGCCGTTTGCATGCTAAGTTTACCGTTAGAGTTTATTATTTTGGGTCTGCTCGTGCTGGCCAATGGCGTGCTCGCGATGACGGAGACCGCCGTCGTCTCGGCGAAAAAGACCAAACTCCGCAAACTCGCCGCTCAGGGTGACGTCGGCGCGGGCAAGGCGCTCGCGCTCGCGGAGCACCCCGCGCGATTTTTGGCGCTCGTGGAATTTTGGCTCACGCTCTCGGGCATGCTCGCGGGCGTGCTCGCCGGGGCGCATCTGGCGAAAGAAGTGAGCGAGTGGTTCGCGGCGTTGCGGCCGGAATGGGCGGCTTACGCCGATCTGCTCGCGCTCGTGGTCGTCACCACCGGGCTGACGTCGTTCATGTTGGTTTTTGGCGAGCTCGTGCCGAAACGCGTGGGGCTCGCGCATCCGGAAAAAGTCGCCTCGCTGCTCGCCGGTGCGATGCGCGGCTTGGCGTGGCTGGCGGCGCCGTTGCTGCGGTTGTTTGAATTTTGCACCGAGCTCCTCGTAAAACTCATCGGGCTGAAAACCCGTTCGGCGGCCGACAACGTCAGCGAAGACGAAGTGCGCGCGCTCGTGGAACAGGGCTTGCACGCGGGCGTGTTTCAACGCGCCGAAAAAGAGATGGTCGAAGGCGTGCTCGCGCTCGATCAGTTGTCCATCACCCGCCTCATGACGCCGCGGCCGAAGATCGTTTTCCTCAATCTCGACGACCCCGAGGAAGCCAACTGGCGCAAAATCGTGACCAGCGGCCACTCGTATTTCCCGGTGTATCAGACGCAGCGCGACACGATCGTCGGCATGGTCGCGGTAAAAGCGCTCTGGGCGCACTCGGCGATCGGGTTGCCGACGACGTTGAAAAATCTCCTCCTGCCGCCGCTGTTTGTGCCGGAGACGTTTTCGGCGATCCAGTTGCTCGAGCGCTTTAAGCAAACCGGCAAACACATCGCGGTCGTCACCGATGAATTTGGCGCCGTGCAAGGTCTCGTGACACTCATCGACGTGCTCGAGGCGATCGTCGGCGATCTCCCTACGCCCGGCGACCGCGCCCAACCCGAGGCGAAACAACGCGAAGATGGCTCGTGGCTCATCGACGCGACGTTACCCATCGGCGAAATGAAAACTCTCCTCGGCCTCCACGCGCCGCTGCCGCACGAAGGGCACGCGGATTATCAAACCGTGGGCGGCCTCATGGTGACCGAGCTCGCGCGCATCCCGGCCGCGGGCGATTATTTTGATTGGGCCGGCTGGCGCTTCGAAGTCGTCGACATGGACAAACGCCGCGTGGACAAAGTCTTGGTCGGGCGTGCTCCCGCGCCACCCGCCGGCGCGGCCGGCGCGGCCAAATAAAATTTAAACCCCGCACCGCCGCTCGCTGGCGCTTTGCCGCATAACGGGTGGGCAAAAACCCGTTGCCAAGGCGCGGCGGCCGGCGGACGGTGCGGCCATGGCGGAACCATGCAAGACCACTTCACCGGCCAAATCACCCGTATCCAAGGCCGCTCCCTCCCGAGCGACCAAGCCCGACGCGACCTTCAACACGATCACGAGCGAAGACTGGCGGCGCTCGCTCGCCTCGGCGCGGCGGCAACCGAATGCGGTGTCCGCGCAGATTCGGACCGCGATCTCGTCCTCCTCGCTGAAGACGAAGTAAGCCTGCTCGAAGGCGCCGGCGGCGCGTGGGCGACGTTTGGCGCGGCGATCCGCGAACTGCGAGCGTTGCTGCCGCTGCGGCCCCTCGAAGATTTTGGGTTTCCGGCGTCGCCGCTCGTCTCCATCGAAGGCGAAAACGCATCCGTCGCCGCGGTCGAGTTGGAGACGTCGAATCCCCTCGAAGAATCAAATCCGCACTTGCGCCGCATCGGCGGCGGCGTGGAAGCGTGGGCGTTTGCGGCGGAGACGGATAACTCGGTTTATAAATTTTATCTGCCGCGCGAAGAAGGGCGGATCGGAAGTGAATTTGGATTTCGGCGCGGCGAGGAGACGACGTTGCGCGCCGAGGCCGGGTTGGGGACGTACCGCGGGTTGTTGGAAAAATTACTACTCGTGCACGCGCTGGGCGGGATGGCTACGGAAGTGGTGGCGGTGACGCCCGAGGGGATTTTGGTGGCGAAGCAGGCGCTCGGCGAACCGCTCGCGCAAGGCGACGATGTGTCGCGGGTCTTGCCGGCGGGGTTGATCGAGATCCCGTCGCGCTTCTTGCGGGCGAACCGAGATCATCCGCGGTTGTTTTTCCTCGAAAGCAGCGCGGGCGCCGCGCCGCGGGCGTTTTTGGTGGCGGATATGCACGCGCGGAATTTTGTGCGCTGCGTGGACGGGGCGTTGCGCGTGATTGATCTGGTTGCGGCGCCGTGGCCGGCGGCGATCACGGAGCGCGAGCCGTTGATCGCGGATTGGCTCGGTCGCGTGCGGAGCGATCCGGAGGCGAGCGCCTTGCCGGGAGCGCACGATGACGAGCTGTAACCACGCGTGCGCGCTGGCCTGAAATTGGTCCCAATAAGGAACCACGCGGCACGGTTTGCCTCGGCGGCGAAAAAACGCAGCGTGGCTGGGTTGCGCTGTTTTACCCCATTACCCGTTTTGGCCTCGTGGCTCGGTTGCGCCGTGCTGGCGAGTGCGGCTTGGACGCCAAGCGCGCGGGCGGCGGAAACGCTTTTACCTATGAAGCCTGTCATGAGTTGGAAATCGCTGGCGCCGTTGCCCGATCGGGAAGGGTTTGCTTCGCCGTTTGTCGGCGTCGCGGGTGGGGCGTTGCTCGTCGCGGGCGGGGCGAACTTTCCGGAGAAACGGCCCTGGGAAGGTGGCACGAAAATTTGGTACGATCGCGTGTACGCGCTGGCGACGCCGGATGGCAGCTGGGTGGAAGCGGGACGTATGCCTCGGGCCAACGCGTACGGCGTCGCCGTCTCGACGTCGGCAGGAATTATTTGCGCGGGAGGTGGTGATGCGAAGGAAAATTTCCGCGACGTCGCCTTGATGACCTGGGATGGACGCACGCTCGGGCGACGGGCGTTGCCGCCCTTGCCGCGAGCCTGTGCGTTTAGCAGCGGGGCCTTGGTGGGGAATATTTTTTATCTGGCTGGCGGCATCGAAAAACCGGACGCGACGACCGCGTTGGCGACGTTTTGGGCGCTGGATGTGACGAAGCCGGAGGCGGGCTGGCGGGAATTGCCCCTGTGGCCGGGCGCGGAGCGGATGCTCGCGGTGGCGGGTGCGACGGCGGATACGTTTTATCTGTTTGGCGGCGTGGCGTTGAGCGCGGGCGCGGACGGGAAAGCGCAGCGAAAAATTTTGCGTGACGCGTATGCGTACCACGCGGTGCAGGGCTGGACGAAGCTCCCAGATCTGCCGCGGGCGGCCACGGCTGCGCCTTCGCCCGCGCCGCTCACGGCGGACGGAAAATTACTCGTGATCTCGGGCGACGACGGGCTCCGGGCGCATTTGACGGGACCGGATCATCCGGGATTTCCGATAGATGTTTGGGCGTACGATCCGAAGACTAAGGCTTGGAGCGCGGCGGGCGACGCTCCGATTTCGCGAGCGACGGTACCGACCGTGGTCTGGTGCGGCGGCTGGATCATCGCGAGCGGCGAGCGTAAGCCCGGTTATCGTTCGCCGGAAATTTGGTGGGTGTCGGCGCCTTAACGGTGGCGCGGGCGTGGCGGCGAAAGCTTGAACGAGGTTGCCTCGGGCGCGGGCGTGCGGTGCGCTGGAGCGGTCGATGACGTTGATCCCCCACAGAACGGTCGCGAGCCAAGTGGCGCAGGTCTTGCGCGTGGAAATCGCCAAGGGCACGTGGCGCGGCTGGCTGCCCGGAGAACGGGTGTTGTGCGAGACGGTGCAGGCGAGCCGCAATACCTTGCGCGCGGCTTTGGCGCAGTTGCGCGCCGAGGGCGTCGTGGAGCCGAGCGTGGGGTTGGGCACGCGCATCGTCGCGAATCCGCCCGCCGCGCGAAAACGGGATGCAGTGAAAACCGTCGGCGTATTGATCCCGGAGCCGATTGGCCGGCTGCGACCCTTGATCGCGCTGTGGATTGATGAATTGAAGGATCTGTTGTTGGCGGAAGGATGCCGGTTGCGGGTTTATGCGGGGCGGCAATTTTACCAAGTGAACCCGTCGCGAAATCTAGAGCGGCTGGTGGCGCAGCACGGGCACGAGGCGTGGTTGCTAGTGCGATCGACTGAGGCGATGCAGCGCTGGTTTGCGGCGCGCAATTTACCGTGTCTGGTGGCGGGTTCGACGTTTGTGGACGTGGCGTTGCCGCATTATGATTTGGATTACCGGTCGATTTGTCGGCACGCGGCAGGGGTGTTGTTGCGGATGGGGCACCGCCGGATCGCGTTGTTGAATTGTGAGGCGCGTTTGGCGGGCGACGTGGATAGCGAAACGGGATTTCGCGAGGGCGTGCAGCGTTCGTCGTGGCCCGAGGCGACCGCCGAGGTGTTGTACCATCGCGATGACGTGGCCTCGGTGGAACGGGCTCTGGGTCGATTGTTGGATCGGAAAAATCCGACCACAGGTTTGGTGGTGAGCAACTCGTACGCGTATCTGGCGACGACAAGTGTGTTGGCGCAGCGCGGGCTCCGAATCCCGCGGGATATTTCTTTGATTTCGCGGGATGATGATCCGTTTCTCGGGGTTTTGGCACCGGCGCCGGCGCGGTACGTCGTCAGCCCGCATGCGTTCGCGAAAAAAGTAATCGGGTCACTCCTGCAACTCGTCGCGCGGGAAACATTCACGCTCACGCCCGCGCAGGCGATGTTGCAGCCGAAGTTTTCGCTCGGCGGCTCGGTGGCGCGGGCGCGTTGAGTTTGTGCGGCGGAAGTTCGCGCGCTTTAGGCGCCGTTGCGGCCGGCGAAATCGAAGAAACCGATTTCGTTTAAGCGCGTGCGCAACGTCGCGAGTTGCGTGGCGTCGGGCTGAGCGAGCGGTAAGCGCACGGGACCGCAATCGACACCGAGCATCGCCATGAGGGCTTTGGACGCGGCGAGGTGGGTGACCCCGATGCCGTTGCAGATCGTGATCATTTTGATGGCGGTATCTTGTAAAGCTCGGGCTTCCGTTGCTAGGCCGGCGGTGCGGGCGGCGAGCAGGCGCAGATAAAGCGGGGCGGCGTAATTGTAGGTACTGCCCACGGCGCCGAGCGCACCGGCGTCGGTGCCTTCGAGCAAAAGTTCATCGCGGCCGAAGAGGATGTCGTAGCGGCCTTGGGCGAAGGCGACGCAGGCTTTGTAGTCGGGCAAGTTTTCGTGGGTGTATTTCACGCCGGCGAGCGACGGAATCCGGTCCTGCGCTTGGGCGAGAAAATCCACGACCGGGTAATCGATACCCGTCATCGAGGGGATGTTGTAATAATAAAAAGGAAGCGCGGGCGCGGCCGAGGCGACGGCTTCGCACCAATTGACGACTTCGGCATTGTTGCGGGGTTTGAAGAAACACGGTGTGAGCGCGGACACGGCGGAGGCGCCGATTTTAGCGGCGTGGGCGGTGAGGGTGCGGGCGTCGGCCAGACAGGTGTGGCCGACGTGGACGATGACGCGCAGGCGATCGTCGGCGCAGGCGACCCAGCGCTCGGCGATGCGGAGGCGTTCTTCGAGCGTGAGCGAGAGACCTTCCCCGGTGGTGCCGCAGACGAAGGCGGCGCCGACGCCGTTGTCGCGCAAGAAGCGCGCGTAGGCGGGAATGACGTCGAGGTTCAGCGAACGGTCGGCGTGGAAGGGCGTGAACGGAGCGGCGACGAGGCCGCGGAAGCGAGTGGACATGGGAAAATAAATAAAATCAGAGCAACTCAGTTTAGGGTTTGGTTTGTACCCAATCGAGGTTGAAGCGGGCGACGACGAGGCCCGTGACGGCTTCGTAAAGGCAGAGCACGGTGCCATCGGGCAGGACGGCGAGATCGGAATAGGCGCTTTTGCCGGGATCGAGGGTGCGGCTGATGGGCCAGG
>CAJAFD010000318.1 GCA_903938935.1 uncultured Opitutia bacterium | reverse complement strand
CCGCGCTCGCCGCGAGCGTCCCCGCGCACCACCCAGCGCTCCACCTCACGCCCAGCTACGGCTTGCATCCTTGGGACACCGGCAACCGTTCCCCTGCGTGGCTCGAAACGCTGCGCCATTATCTCGTCGCCGATCCCCGCGCAGCGGTCGGCGAGATCGGGCTCGACCGCTGGATGCTCGACCGCGCCCGGCCCGATGATCCGCGCCTCGCCGGCCTGCGCCGCGCGCCGCTGGACGAGCAACGCGACCTTTTCCAAACGCAGCTCGCGCTCGCCGTCGCGCTCGACCGACCCGCCACGATTCACTGCATCGACGCCTTCGGCCTGTTGCTTGAGACGTTGCAAGCCGGCCCGCTCCCGCCGCGTGGTTTTCTCCTGCACGCCTACAGCGGCTCGGTCGAACTCGTCGCGCCCTTCGCCGCACTCGGCGCGTATTTCTCGTTCAACGGCGCGTACCTCGCCCCGCGCCACGCCCGCCTGCGCGCATTGTATCAGACGATCCCGCTCGAGCGCCTGCTGATCGAGACCGATGCGCCCGCGATGTTGGCCCCAACCGCGCACGCACCCCATGCACTCGCCGCCGCGCCCGCGTTGAACCACCCCGCGAATCTCGCCGCCACCTACGCGGCCCTCGCGACGCTCCGCGAGGTCCCGCTGGCAACCCTCACCGCCCAAGTCGCCGCCAACTACCGCCGCCTCTTCCTCGGCACTTGAGCGCGGGGCGGTTGCTCAGACCTGCGCGCTTTCAGCGGCGAGTTCGCGGACCATTTCCTGCGCGGCGACGAGGCCAAAGGCGCCCGTCACCCACACCGCCGTGCCAAAGCCTGTCGCGCAGTCCAACTTCAAGTTGGTCCCCGGTTCGACTTCGGCGCGGCACGTGCCATCGGCCCACGGAAACACCGGTTTCTCCTCGGTCCACACGCAGCGCACGCCGTAGAGATTCCCTTTGCCGCCCGCGAAACCGTGATCGCGCCGCAGCTTCTTGCGCACCTGACGCAGCAGCTCGTCGCAGCCCGACTGGCCGAGATCACCCGCGCGCAATTGCGTCGCATCGCGCCGCCCGCCCGCGCCACCGACAGTCACGCATTTGAGGCGTCGCTGCACGGCTTCGGCGATGATGAGCGCCTTGTGCGACATGAGATCCACCGCATCCACAACGCCGTCCAGTTTCCCGGCGAGCAAACGCTCCGCCGAGGCCGGCGTGAAAAATTCCGCCACCGTCGTGACGCGACACGCGGGGTTAATTAACCGCACGCGCTCGGCGAGCACGTCGATTTTGGGCCGGCCGATCTGGCCATCGAGCGCGGGCAACTGACGGTTCACATTGGTCACGCACACATCGTCGAGATCGATCAACGTGAGCGCACCCACGCCGCTGCGTGCGAGGCCCTCGACCGTCCACGAGCCCACGCCGCCGACGCCGATCACCGCCACGTGCGCCGCGCGTAATTTAGCCAGCGCCGCCGGGCCGAGCAACCGACCGACACCGCCAAAACGTTCCGCGTAATCGTCGTGCATGAGCGCAATCGAGCTCCGCCAACTCGCGCTCAGGGCCGGCCCGCGCCGGCGCTCGCGCCCTTGGCTTCTTCCTGCCGACGGATCAACTGCGTGCGCAAAAACGTATCGGGCGGAGCCGCCCGCCACGCCGTCACCCAGAT
>CAJAFD010000317.1 GCA_903938935.1 uncultured Opitutia bacterium | reverse complement strand
GGTTTGCGCTGGTGTTGTGGTTGCCTTGGACGTGGCTCGTCGTGCGGGTGGTATTTGTCAGGTCGCGGCCACTGAGCGCGCCGTCTCGCGCGTTCGGCTACTTTAGTCTCGGTCTCGGCGGGTGGGTATGGCTGCAACTCGTAGCTACCGGATACGCCCGAGGCGCCGGAGGCCCAGCGCCGGCTTCACGTTACATTGATACGTTGGTTTTCGGTCTGATCGCCAACGCACTTGCGCTGATGTGGCTCGCGGCGCCGGAGTTGCTCGCCCGACCTGCTCGCCGCTTGCTTGCCGTGGCCGCGCTCGCGTGGGTCGGCGTTTTTGCTTGGGGCGCCCAAGCGGAGTTGCGCCAGATTTTTATCAACGAGCTGCCCGCGGTGAAAGTTTACCACGACTACTGCGAGATCAACGTCCGCAATTACCTCCTCACGGGGAATGAAAAATTTCTCGATCACGAAGAGATTCCTTATCCGGGCGCCATCGCTTTCCTCGAGCGGATCGGGATTCCGGCATTGCGCCAGCGTTTACCGGTGACGGTGCGGCCTCCACTCAAGCTCGTCGCGGCGTCCTCCACGTTTATCAGTGCGGGCGGGCAGATTCTCTATCCACCAGCGCCTGGACTTAGCCCGAGCACCCCGCCGTTGACCTACCGCCGCACTTGGGGCTCGTATGCGGGCGCGAGCGCGACGGGAAGCGAGCTCGAGTTTATGAGCGCACCGTTGCGAGCGCCGTTCGGTGGCTATTTGAAATTTGAAATTACTGGCGACGTCTCCGCCTCCGGTAATTATCTCGAACTCCACGATGCGTTCACCGGCGCGAAGCTCGCCACCATCCGCCCCGATAAAGCGCCGGGCGCAAGCTGGCGCGCCGCCTACGTGCCGGCACCGTCCGAAAAATTTGTGATCTACGCGCGCAGGGCGAAGGGTGCCCCGCCGTTCGCTTTTTCCGAGCCGGTCGAGATGCCCGCGGGTTCGTATTGGGCGTGGATCTTGAATAAAAACGGCCAACTCATCGCCGTAATAGCTGCGATCACATCGCTGATTCTCAGTGGCCTCGCTTGGCGAGCCAATCGATCAGCGCTCGGCTAAACTGAGACGCCGAGCGAAGTCGCCGGCGACGCGTTGAGCTTGAGTCGCTTCTACGGCTGCTGACAGAGGATAAAATCTGGGCGGTCTGTTCGTGTTCGAGGATGTAATCATAATGATAGTCTTCGTTCGCGAGCTGATAACTGGGCGTAGTGCGCTCGGGTTGGATGTTCACGCGAGGCTTGATGGTTTTTTCCAACCCGCCGAAAAAATCCGTTTTTAAGCAATAAACGAATCCCGCTTTTTGTTCGTCAGCAGAGCCGCCACCTTTACCTCGCCTAACTGGCACCGCGGGTGCTCTTGTTGCGCATGGCCCTCACCCGTTTCTCCGTCGCCCCACTCCATACCCTCACCCGTACCCTCGCCGCCGTCGCGATGGGCCGCGAAGCCCCGGATCTCGTCCTCACCGGCGCCCGCCTGCTCTCCACGTACACCGAGCGCATCCATCCCGAACGCGAAATCTGGCTCAAATCGGGCCGGATCGCCGCCGTCAAACCCGCTGGCACCGCCAAAAAACTTTTTACCCGACTCCCGCGCTCGCAATTTTTCGACGCCGCCGGCGGTATCCTCGCCCCCGGTCTCGTTGATCCGCACG
>CAJAFD010000316.1 GCA_903938935.1 uncultured Opitutia bacterium | reverse complement strand
AGTAAGCAAGTATTCCAAAAAAAGCAATAAAACTTAAGGCGTAAACAAAAGAGCCTACGCGTAAATCGTTATTTATATTTTTACATACATGCTCGTAAAACCAAGGAAGTGCTGAAGTGTAGACAGGTTCTCCCTTTTCGTCTCTATGGTCCACCCATCTTAATAAGGCTAATACACGTGGTAAAAATCCGCCGGCTACCACGCCATCGATCACGAGTTGCTGCTCCGGAATTTCGACGCCGGTGACGATCGGCTACCCGCCTTAGTCGAGCCACTCGCCGGCCAAGGGTCCAAGGTCGATTGGAACAACATGCATGCCGTCGGCTCCGACCTCCCCGGAGCCAACTGGGATTACCCGGAAGCCAGCTACGCGCGGCGCCGCGAAATCGAAAAAGAACACGAGACTTACATCCGCGGCTTCCTCTGGACGCTCGCAAACAATCCGCGCGTCCCCGCCGCCATCCGCCAAAAAGTCAGCGCTTACGGGTTGTCCAAGGATGAATTCACCGACAACGGCGGCTGGCCGTGGATGATTTACATCCGCGAAGCCCGTCGCATGGTCACCGACTACGTGATGACGCAGCACGACTGTGAAGGGAAACGCCGCGCCCCCGATCCCGTCGGCCTTGGCTCCTTCGGCATGGACTCCCACGTCGTGCAGCACGTCGTCACCGAAAAGGGCTACGCCATCAGCGACGGCGTGATCTGGCGCGTCCCGCCCAAGCCCTACGGCATTTCCTATCGCTCGATCATCCCGCGCCGGGGCGAATGCGAAAACCTCCTCTCGCCCATCTGCGTGTCGGCCACCCACGTGGCGCACGGCTCGATCCGCATGGAGCCGGTCTTCATGGCCCTCGCCCACAGCGCCGCCATCGCCGCCGGCGCCGCGCTCGACAAAAACACCAGCGTGCAAGACGTCGCCTATCCTCTCCTGCGCGAGCGCTTGCTCGCTGGGAAACAGGTCCTGCCGCCATGACCAGCTGGGGCCTCTTCCCGGCCCGGCAATTTTCCTTCATGCCGCCTCCCAACATTCTCTTCGTGATGACGGACCAGCAGCGGTTCGACACCATCGCGAGCCTCGGCCACTCCCTTGCCCGCACGCCGAACCTCGACCGTCTCGTGCAGCGCGGCGTCGCGTGCACCAACGCTTATTCCTCATGCCCCGTCTGTGTGCCCTCGCGCTACTCCCTCATGACTGGCTGCGAGCCGTCCCAAACCAGTTGGCTCAGCAATTGGGCGGTCGGCGACCACGTGCCCGAGCGCTGCGGCCCCTATCTCGCCTCGACCCTCGCCGCCCGCGGCTACCGGACTTGGGGCCTCGGAAAATTTCACACCGAGCCGCGCCACGAACCCCTCGGCTTCCAAACGCACGAATACTCCGAAGAACTCTGGCCCACGGAAAAAGAATTCCTCGCCGACGACTATGTCGCCTGGCTTCGCGCCCGCTCGCCCGGCTACGACCACATCGAGCAAGTCCACGGCGAGCGCAGCGACATGTATTACGTGCCGCAACTCCGCCCCATGCCCGCCGCCCTCACCGGCGAAGCCT
>CAJAFD010000315.1 GCA_903938935.1 uncultured Opitutia bacterium | reverse complement strand
GTGCCGATCACGGTGTACGTTTTACCGGAGACTTTCACGAGTTTGCCCAAGGGCGTCTCATTGGGAAACAGCCGGGATACAATCGTCTGGCCGATGATGATCACGGAGCGGGCCAACTCGACATCAGCCGGAGTCAGATTGCGACCGATGCCGATGCTGTATTGGTTGGCGGTGAGAAAGTGCTCGTTGCTCCCACCAAAAGTGAGCCCGGGGCTCGTCTTGCGATTCTCGTAAGTCGCCTGAACGACGCCTTCGTTATTGAAGGTCTTGAGGCAGACGACATCCGTGTAACCTTCGATGAGCTGCGCGAAACGGAGTGCGTTAGGCAGGGTGATATCGCGACGATTTTCGAAGCGACGGCGGTTCGCACCGTCGCTAGAAATACCCGTGGGGTTTTTCCCGACCTGAATAATGTTGGAGCCCAAGAAACTAAGACCAGACTCGACGGATTGACGCAGCGCGGAGACCGCGGTCATCACGCCGATGACAGAAAAAACGCCGATTGTGATCCCAAGCATCGTGAGCGCCGAACGCAGCTTATTCACGCCCAAGGAGCCAAGAGCCATGCGGAGAATTTCGGTAAATTTCATGCGCGTCTTATTCGTAACGCAGCGCCACTACCGGATCGAGTCGAGAGGCGCCCCATGCCGGCGCAAAACCGGATATAATACCCGTGAAAATAGAAACGGCCATGCTGATAAAAACGAGGCTTACCGAGAATTCGACGGGGATAGCCGGAAACGCCGCGCCAACCGCCAATACGAGCCCATAAGTCAGCCCGAGGCCGACGAAGCCGCCGATCAGACAGATCGAAACGGCCTCAATCAAAAACTGCAGCAAGATGGTGCGGCGGCGCGCGCCGAGGGCTTTGCGCGTACCGATCTCCTTCGTGCGCTCTTTCACGGAAACGAAGGTGATGTTCATGATGCCGATGGCGCCGACGAAGAGCGAAAGCCCCGTGATAAACAATCCCGCGAGAGCGATACCTTGCTTGATCGGATCGAGTTGAGCTTTGAAGGCGCCTTGTTCGTTGATGTTGAAATTATCGCGTTCGCCGGGGAGTTGGGCGCGCACGCGGCGCATCGCACCCGTGAGCTCTTCGCGCGCGTCGGCCACGCGCGTTTTGTCGGTGATCTTCACGCGAATCTCGGCGCCACGGCGCACGCTGAAATATTTCCGAAACGCCTCGAGCGGTAAGATCGCCTGATTATCGAAGGAAAAGAGACCGAGAAAAGAGCCTTGTTTGGCGACGACACCGATGACCGTAAACGGATGCCCGCCGATCATGACGGTCTGATCGATGGAGGAGCGGTTTTGAAAGAGCGCTTCGGCGACGTCGAAGCCCAACACGCAAACGGGTCGACCGCCGGCGGCTTCAGTGTCGTTAAACAGGCGGCCTTCGGAAAAATCGGCGCTGATGAGTCGGCCGTAGTCGGCGGTGGTGCCGATCGTGAAGACTCCGCTGACTTTATTTTCACCGGCCTTCACCGAATTCCCGCGGGCGGAAACGGGCACCGCGACTTCGAGCAGAGAGTTGGGCGTCTGCTCAATGATGCGGTTGATCTTGTCGGCGTCTTCGGGGCGGATGGGCGGGCGATTGGCATAGTTCCACCAATCTTCGACGCCGCCCCAAGGCCATTTCTGGACGTAGAGGACGTCGTCGCCGAGCATCGCGAGGCTTTTTGTAAAACCGGTGTCGATGCCGCGGATGGCCGTGCCCATGAGCGTGACGGCGACGATGCCGATGATGACCCCGAGCGCCGTGAGCACCGAGCGCAGCTTGTTCGCTCGGATCTGAGCGAAGGCGATGCGAAAGGACTCGGTGAGCTCGTAAAGGAGGCGCTTCATGTGGGCGGGGCGAAACGCGGCTCAATAGACCGAGCCGTCGCTCTCGATCAGACCATCACGTAGCCGAACAATGCGGCGGGCATGGCGCGCGATGTCTTCTTCGTGCGTGACGACGATCAAGGTGTTGCCCTGCTCGTAGAGTTGCTCGAACAGCGCCATGATTTCGACGCCCGTCTTGGAATCGAGATTACCCGTGGGCTCATCGGCGAGGATGATCGAAGGCGAATTGACGAGCGCGCGGGCAATGGCGACGCGCTGGCGTTGGCCGCCGGAGAGCTCGTTGGGTTTGTGATGGAGGCGGGAACCGAGGCCGACGTTTTCCAAAGCGCGGATGGCGCGCGCGCGGCGTTCGGCGGGCGCGTAGCCGGCGTAGATGAGAGGTAACTCGACGTTGGCCAGAGCGGTGGAACGCGGGAGGAGATTGAACGTTTGAAAAACAAAGCCGATCTCGCGGTTACGGATGTCGGCGAGTTCGTCGTCGATCATGGAGGCGACGTTCTTGCCGTTGAATTCGTAACGACCGGCGGTGGGCGTATCGAGGCAACCCAGCATGTTCATGAGGGTGGACTTGCCGGAGCCGGAAGGGCCCATGATCGCGAGGTATTCGTTGCGATGGATCTGCACCGAAACGCCGCGCAAGGCGTGGATAGTCTCTTCGCCCATTTCGTAGAGCTTGGTGACGCCGGCGATGTCGATGACGAGAGGGCCAGCCGGGCGCGTGATGCGGCTGGCGGCGGGGGCTGGTGAAGGAATCATGACGTGGAGGCGGTGGCGGAAAGAGCGAGGGCCGCGCGCAAATTATTTCTTGTCCTCTTCGCTCTTGGGTTTCTCAAGCTGGACCTTGGCGCCGTCTTTGAGTTTGCGACTGATGGCGGCGTAACTACCGGAGACAATCTCTTCGCCGGATTTCACGCCGCTTTTGATTTCGATGGAGGTGTTGTCCGCGATGCCGGTCTCGACTTTGCGGAGTTCGACGGTGTCGCCTTTTTTCACAAAGACCACGCGGTCGAGTTTTACTTTGTTACGCCGGGCTTCTTCCCGCTCGTTGGCGACGTCGAGGTCGTTGCCCGATTTCTCACGGGTTTCCTTGGCTTTATCTTTTTGGAGATCTTCGGAGGTTTTGCCGCCGGCGGCGCGGACGGTGACGCTTTGCACCGGAACGGAGATGACGTTTTCAACCGTCTGCGTTTCGATATCGACGGTGGCGCTCATACCGGGGCGAAGTTTAACGTCACGATCGGCGATGCGGATTTTCACGAGGAAGTTCGTCACTTCATCGCTGTTGAGCATCTGATTGGAACCGGCGCCGGAACCACCGGCACCTTGGGCCGAGCTAGAGATTTCGTAAACGGAGCCGGCAAATTTGCGGCCGGGGAAGGCGTCGATGGAGATCACGGTTTTATCACCGATCTTCACGTTAACGATGTCGTTTTCGTTCACCTTTACGCGAACCTCCATGTTGGTGAGATCGGCTACGCGCATGATCTCCGTGCCGGTGAAACTGCTCTGGGCGACGACGCGTTCACCGACTTCGCTGGTGAGGGAACTGATCGAGCCATCCATCGGCGCGTAAATGGTGGTTTTATTAAGTTGGTCGCGAGATTGGCTAAGGGACGCTTCGGTGCGGCGAATCTGCGCCTGATAATTTTCGACGTTGGCTTGGGCGACTTCGAGGAGAGTTTTCGTGGCGGTGTAATCCGACTCGGAGATGAGGTTTTTCTTATGGAGTTCCTCAGATTGAGCGAAATCCTGGCGGGCCTTCATGAGTTGGGCTTTGCCGAGCACGGCGGTGGCTTTGGCGGAGACAAGTGCGGCCTCTTGTTGCTCGAGTTGAGCCTGGTAAGTATCGGGTTTAATCTTAACAAGCAGAGCGCCCTTTTTGATGGTCTGCCCTTCGAGCACGGGGATGGCGATGATTTCACCGGCGACTTCGGGCGAAATTTTCACTTCCGTCTCGGGTTGGATTTTACCCGTGGCGGTGACGAGCTGGGTGATGGTCTTGACCACAGCTTTTTCGACGGTGACCACCTGGCCTATATCGGCTTTTTTATTTTTAAAATAAGCCGCGGCGCCGAGGCCAGTGACGAGCAAGAGGGCGCCGATGACGATGTATTTCGTCTTGGATTTTTTGACGGCAGCAGGCGCGGAAGCGGAGACGTTCATGGTATCTTTAGTTGTGTAAGGTTAAAAAATGAAAAAATCGACGACTACTAGGCAAGCTACTCATGGCCCAAAATGAAATAATATGGCGTCCTCTCAAAAAACGAAAAACCAGTGTCTTAAGATGAAAGCAATCGCAGCATACTAGCACAACACCCGTAATTATCAAAAGTTGCAGAAATGTGGGCGAAAACTACCGAACTGACGGCGGAAACTCCTCTTTCCTAACCCAAGATTAAACTGACCCGCGAAGCGCAGTCCCAAAACGAGCAACATCAATCGCAGCATCAAACGGCACGCCCTCCATCAGATGATGGATCCATTGCCTCGCCAACATCGGCGCGAGCAAAGCCCCCTTGGCTCCGAGACCATTCAGCAAACCCAAACGGGCCACCGTCGGATGCCGACCTGCGAGCGGATGTCGATCGGGCAAATTTACTCGCACGCCTGCCGTGTGGCCCGTGATAGCGTAGGGTTGTCCACCGAGCAACTGAGCGGCGCTGCCTTCGAGGATCTGACGCGCATCAACCGTCGGCGTCGCGTCTACCACTCCCGGTATATGCATCGCCCCGCACCACGCAGCTCCCTGCGCCACCGGCAAAAGCCAATGACCCGAATTGCGAAT
>CAJAFD010000314.1 GCA_903938935.1 uncultured Opitutia bacterium | reverse complement strand
AGGCGGACGGCTTTGGGGCCTCTTCAAATTGGGTGGTCGCGAGGTATTCATCGATCTGGAATTTGCCTTCCAGGACCGACATGTAGTCTTGCGCGACACTGGCGGACCATTCGCCGGCGGTTTTAAAATCGATCTGGATTTTATCGAATTCATCGAGGTGGACCAGCGTCCGATCATGGGACAGGACTGTATCCATAATCTGGTAGACACTCGGGCGGCCTTGACGGCAGCCCACCACGAGCCAGTCCGAGCGGGTCACCCGGAAGTATTTAGCTTTGAGGCGCGAGGCGACCTCCTGCACCAAGTGCGTTTTGCCGACCCCGGTAGGGCCGCACAAAAGCGGGTTTAGTTTTAGTTTCACGAGCGCAGACACCTGCGTGCCGCTAAAGAAGAGTTCCCCCATAAGGAGCAGGCGTTCGATGGCGGCGGCTTGGCTGATTGTAGTCATCATAGTACCACCAAGCTGGGAGCGGGAGAAATGGGCGCGGCCCGCGGGCGCGGGCGGACGTGCCATGCATAGAATAGGCCGCCTCGCCCTGCCCTGGCCTACCGGGCGATCTTAAAGCGCGCGAGCCGAGCCACCCGTTCAGTGCAACCAGGACTCGGCCAAAATAAGGCGTCCAGCACGTTGAGGTTCGCCCCAAACCGTCCCGCTCAGAGGCCCTCATGGGGCGAGGCCATACCCGTCAAAGCTGTCTAGATTCCTCAGCATGGCCAATCGATTGTTCGAAGACAAAACCTGCCCTCGAGACGCGGCGAACCGAGTCCCCATCCAAATCATGGAGGATTTCCAGCCGTAGACGGGCCTCGGTTTTCGCTCCTGCCCTACCGGATTCGGCATTTTTTACTATCATTAATGATTGCTTAATTATAAATATTACATTTAAGTGATCAAATGTTATCGCTTAAAAACGAGACCGACATTATCCGTGAGGCCCGCGACCTGATCCGCGCCCATCGCATGGCGCTGTCGTGGCGGCAGGACGATCTCGCCCAACGCAGCGGCCTCGGGATCGCGACGCTGCGCCGTTTCGAGAGCACCGGGCGCATTGGATTTACGGGCCTGGCGAAACTGTTGGCCACGCTCGGGCTCGCCGATCGATTCCTCGGCGCGCTGATACCACCGGCGCCCGCCCCCAAAGACATCAACGAATTTCTCGCGGCGGCGCCTGCGCCCGCCCGCCAACGCGCGCCTCGTCGGGCCAAAGGGAACTAAGCCATGGCCGAGCCCCATCTCCTTCGTCTGCGCTTCCTCGGCGCCCCCATGGGCACGCTGGCGTATCGCGCCGACGGTCCGTTTCACGCGCTGGAATTGGAGCGCGAGTTCATCGCTACCGGCCACGACATTTCGCCGCTGAATCTACCGCTCGAAAGTTTCTCCCGCGGACCGCGGGTGTTTCGACCCGGCGATTCGCCGTTCGACGGCGGACTCCCCGGGCTGATCGCCGACTCCCTGCCGGATTCGTGGGGCGCGAGAATGCTGAAGGTCGAAGTTCCAGGGCTGCAAACCATCTTGGGCAAGCTCGCCGCCATCGGCGAACGCGGTCCGGGCGGAATCACCTTTGAACCGGCACTAGGCAAAGGCGACGACGACGAGGCGGTTTCCACTTCCCTCGCCGGCTTGGCGCGCGACGCCGCGCAACTGGCAAAAACTCCCGCCGTCCTCACGCCCGAAGACGTCAGCGCCGCACTCGCCCGGGGCGGCGGCAGTCTCGGCGGGGCCCAGCCCAAAGTGGCAGCGCACCTCCCCACTTCCGGTGACTTCCAGCAGCTACAGCACATCCTCATCGGCGGCGCGACGCCGCCCGGCCAGGTGCCGAGCGTCGTTAAACTTTCACCGCTCGACGACGAGAGCGGCGGCGCCGTCGAATTCGCATTCTGGAAAATGGCGAAGAACGCCGGCATCCGTGTCCCGCATGCGTGCCTCGTGCATGATGGCGAACGCCGCCATTTCGCCAGCGCGCGTTTTGATCGCACCCAGCGGCCCGATGGCACCTGGGGCCGGCGTCACGTCCACACGCTGAGCGGGTTCCTGCACCGGCGCGCGTCCGACGGCCAAATTGACTACGAAGAATTCATCCGATCCGCCCGGACTCTCGGCGGCGCGGAAGAGGCGCGAGAATGCTTCCGGCGCGCCGTCTTCAATCTGCTCACCACCAATCGGGACGACCACGGCCGCAATCACGCGTTTCTCTACAATGAAACCGAACGCACATGGACCCTCTCGCCGGCCTACGACCTCAATCCGAATGTCGCCAATATCCTAATTGCACTGACATGGCTGGGAAGCCCCGAAATCCCCACCCGTTTCGAGCAACTGACCCGACTCGCAGAGATCGGCGGCATTCCGGCTCAGGCCGCTCGAACAATCTATGAAGAAGTTGAGGCGGCAACGCTCGGCGGCTGGAACGCCGCCGCAGCTTACGCCGGTGTGCCAGAAAAAATCACCGCCCTCTGGGGCAAAGAAATGATCCAACAAACCAAGCCGCTGCGGGACGACGCACGACGCCTGATAGCAACCACCAAGGCGAATTTGGCTTCGCCGAAGCGAAGCCCGAAAAAATAGAGCGTCCGGTTGATCGAGACATGCGCGCCGTGTTTTGAGCGATCTTCACCCCGAGTTCCGGCAAGTGAAATTGCCCAAGGTGACAGCGGACGTGGTGGTGCTCTCCGGCGAATTTTGACCTGCCCCAGATGACTAAGAATGGGGCGCCCCCACCCCACCCGCCCGCAGCGCTGAAGCCCCGTTACGTTTAGTAGGGGGTGAGCTTGGTGAGGCGAGTCGGCGGTAGGGCCGAGCCTAGGCCCGGACGTGGAGGTAGCCGTAGTCGCGGGGATCGGCTCCGACCGGCCGTGGCCGGTTGT
>CAJAFD010000313.1 GCA_903938935.1 uncultured Opitutia bacterium | reverse complement strand
GCTCATCCCGATCTCCGGTTTTCGCAGCATCGCCCGCCAGACGGAAATCATCCGCGGCCACCTCGCCTCCGGTCGTCCGCTCGAGGATATCCTTCGCCTCGTCGCGGCCCCCGGCTACAGCGAACACCACACCGGCCACGCCGTAGATGTGACCACGCCCGACGATCCTCCCCTCGCCGCGGGCTTCGCCCTCACCCCGGCCTTCGCTTGGCTCAGCACGCACGCGACCCATTTTGGTTTTCACCTGTCTTTTCCCCAGGACAACCCCCACGGCATCGCTTACGAGCCGTGGCACTGGTGCTGGCGACCCTCAGCAGAAACGACTTAGCCCGCTCCGACTGCGGCCGCAGCTTGGGAATATTACGGCCAATACCATCGGCCTTCGCACAGTCCTAACCTGCCCTTCTTTGGAATAGTTCTAATTATCGCTTGCACCTTAGAATCATTCCAATTTGTTGCCCCTTCCTCAAAAACCCATGGCCACCGCAATTCAAGCACCCCGTCACCCCGCTGGGCTCGCGCAAAAACTCGCCGACAGCGGCCTGCGCTCCACCCCTCAACGCGAACTGGTTTACGACGTCCTCCTCACCAAGCGCGACCACCCCACCGCCGACGAAGTGTTCGCCCGCGTGAAACCCGAGCTGCCCGGCATCTCTTTGGCGACCGTTTACAACTGCCTCGAGACGCTCGTCCAGTGCGACCTCGTGCGCGCCGTCAATTTCGAGCGCGGCCCCACCCGTTATTGCCCCAACCTCCGCCCGCACGCCCATTTCCACGACGAAGTCACCGGCCAGACGCACGACGTCGACCTGCCCGAGACACTGTTCGCCAAACTCAAATCCGAACTCCCGCCCGGCTTTGATGCCAACGCCGTCGAGATCACCTTCCGCGGCAAAGCCCAATCTTCCGCAAATTGAACCGCCTCGCGCCCACGTTCTCACTTTAATTTTACCGACTCCTCCATGAGCCAACTCGAAATCAAAAACCTCCACGTCTCCATCGGAGACAAGGAAATCGTCAAAGGCCTCTCGCTCACCATTAAAGGTGGCGAAGTCCACGCCATCATGGGGCCCAACGGCACCGGCAAATCCACGCTTTCCAAAGCCATCGCCGGCCACCCCGATTACACGATCACGAGCGGCGAAGTCCTCCTCGACGGCGTTTCCATCCTCGAAAAAGAAGCCGACGAACGCGCCCGCGCCGGCATCTTCCTCGCCTTCCAATATCCGAGCGAAATCCCTGGCGTCTCCATCGCCAACTTCCTCCGCGCCGCCCTCCAAGCCCGCCTCGCCGACGGCGAGGAAATCGACGCCTCCGGCTATTACAAACGCCTCTACGCCAAGATGGACCTCCTCAAGATCGATCGGAAGTTCACCTCCCGCGCCGTCAACGACGGCTTCTCCGGCGGCGAAAAGAAACGCTGCGAAATTCTCCAAATGGCGATGCTCGAGCCCAAGGTCGCCCTCATGGACGAAACCGATTCCGGCCTCGATATCGACGCCCTCCGCATCGTCGCCGACGGCGTCAACACCATGCGCGGCCCCAACCTCGGCGTGCTCCTCATCACCCATTATCAACGCCTCCTCGACTACATTGTGCCCGACTACGTGCACGTGATGTACGACGGCCGCATCGTGAAAAGCGGCGACAAAAATCTCGCCCACGAACTCGAGGCCAAGGGCTACGATTGGATCAAAAAAGAACTCGCCACCGCCCAAGCCTAAACCGGCTCCCCGCGCCCAACCGCCACCTTCGCCTCGCTCCGCCCGCCGCCATGAAGCCACCCACCGAAACCGACATCTTGCCCGATTCCGCCGAAGCCGCCGCCATGGAAAATCCCGCCGTCGGCATCGACCAGTCCGCCGGCAATTTCTCCTACAACATGGAGTACGCCTTCGACGCCGGCACCGGCCTCAGCGAAGACACGATCCGCTACATCAGCTCCGTCAAAAAAGAGGCACCGTGGATCCTCGAGTTTCGCCTCAAGGCGCTGAAAAAATTCTTCTCGATGCCCATGCCCACGCACTGGGCGACGAAGGACCTCGAGAATATCGATTTTCAAAAAATCCGCTACTACCTCTCGCAAGGCCAGAAACCGAAACGCACCTGGGACGAAGTCCCCGACGACATCAAAAAAACCTTCGAGCGCCTCGGCATCCCCGAGCAGGAGCGCAAATTCCTCGCCGGCGTCGAAGCCCAATTCGACTCCGAAGCCGCCTACTCCAACATCAAGGAAATCGTCTCCAAACAGGGCGTCATTTTCGTCAACTCCACCGAGGGTCTTCGCGAGCATCCCGAGCTCTTCAAAAAATTCTTCGGCAAAGTCATCCCCACCGGTGACAACAAATTTTCCGCGCTCAACAGCGCCGTGTTCTCCGGCGGCTCCTTCATCTACGTGCCGCCCGGCGTAAAAGTCGCCCAACCCCTCCAAGCCTATGTCCGCATCAACGCGGAAAACTTCGGCCAATTCGAGCGCACGCTCATCATCGCCGACGAAGGCTCCGAGGTCGTCTACATGGAAGGCTGCACCGCGCCGAAATTCTCCACCTCTACGCTCCACAGCGCCGTCGTCGAACTCGTCGCCCTCAAAGGCGCGAAGATCCAATACATCACCGTCCAAAACTGGGCCAACAACGTCTTCAATCTCGTCACCAAACGCGGCATCGCCCACGAAGACGCCGAGATCAAGTGGATCGACTGCAACATCGGCAGCCGCCTCACCATGAAATACCCCGGCGTCGTCCTCAAAGGCGAACGCGCCCGCGGCGAAGTCATCTCCATCGCGCTCGCCAACGACGGCCAGCACCAAGACACCGGCGCCAAGATGATCCACGCCGCCAACAACACGACGTCCAACATCGTCGCCAAATCCATCTCCGTCGGCCAGGGCCGCAGCACCTACCGCGGCGTCGTCCACATCCCCAAACACCTGAAGGGTTGCAAAAACAACACCGAGTGTGACGCCCTCCTCATCAACACCAACAGCCGCACCGACACTTACCCGGCCATCAGCGTGCGCGGTGATAAAAATTCCACGCAACACGAGGCCTCCGTCTCCAAAGTTTCGGAAGACATGATCTTCTACATGCAGCAGCGCGGCCTCACCGAGGGCCAGGCGATGAGCCTCGCCGTCAACGGCTTCATCAACGACCTCGCCCGCCAATTCCCCATGGAATACTCGGTCGAACTCAAACGCCTCATCGACCTCGAAATGGAAGGCAGCGTCGGCTAATCCCCGCTCCTCCTCGCACCACCGCCATGTCCGCCACTTCTCTTTCCGTTGCCGCGCCTCTCGTCGGCAGTTTCACCGCTCAAGCCTTCGCCACGCACCTCGCCAGCCTCCCGCCCTCGCTCCCTGCGTGGTGGATCGCCCGCAAGCGCGCCGCCTACGAAACATTCGCTGCGCTCCCGCTCCCCGCGCGCACCGACGAATCTTGGCGCTTTAGCTCGATCAGCACGCTCACGCTCGACGGCTTCACGTTGCCCACCGCCGTCGCGACCCAAGTTCCCGAAGCGCCGATCGGTATCAAAAAAGCCGCCAAACTCGTCTTCGCCAACGGCCGCCTTTGCGCGCACGAGCCATTGTCAGCCGAACTTACCGCGCGCGGAGTCATCGTCACCACGCTCCAAAACGCCCTCGTGCAACACGAGGCCTTGGTCCGCGAACATCTGCTCGCGCAACCGCCCAAGCTGGGTTCCGCCAAGTTCACGGCGCTGCACGAAGCCTTCCTCGTTGATGGCGCATTCATCCACATCCCGCGCGGCGTCACGGTCGAACAACCCATCGGCGTTTTCTCGTACGCCCTCGGCGCCACCGCCGCGGTGTTCCCGCATACCCTCGTCGTCGCCGGAGAAAACTCCCGCGCGACGATCGTCGAATACTTTGGCTCAGGCCACGACACCGAGGCGCAATTCGCCGCCGGCGCCAACGAT
>CAJAFD010000312.1 GCA_903938935.1 uncultured Opitutia bacterium | reverse complement strand
CGCGAATATTCGGGAAAATCGCTGCGTATTTTTTGTGGCCAGCGGCCATCTATGCTATGGGATGGGTGCGTGCTTTCGTTTGGTCCCCTCGTTCGTCTCCTCGCGCTCGGCGCGTTATCCGCTGCGGCTCGTGCCGCCGCGCCGGCGGCGTCGTTGCCGCCCGTCGATTTCAGCCGCGAGGTGCGCCCGATCCTTTCGGACAAGTGTTACCATTGCCACGGCCCCGATGAACAAGGCCGCAAGGCGCAGTTGCGCTTCGACACGCGGGAAGGCGCCTTACGCATCAAAGATGACTTCGCGGTGATCGTCCCCGGCCACAGCGCCGAGAGCGAATTGATGTTCCGCATCAAGAGCACCGACGACGAGGAAATCATGCCCCCGCCCGAGGCCAAGATCGGCCGCCTGACGCCCGAAGAAATCGCCACGCTCCAACGCTGGATCGACGAAGGCGCGAAGTACCAGACGCATTGGTCGTTCGAGCCGCTCGCACCCGTGACGCCGCCCGCCCCGACGATTTTGGCCGCACGCGCGCCCGCGGCTTCGCCGATTGATCGTTTCACCTTCGCCGGTCTGGCCCGTCGCCAACTCACACCTCAACCCGAGGCCGATCGCGTTACGCTCATCCGTCGCCTCGCCTTTGATCTCACGGGCCTCCCGCCCGCGCTCGCCGACATTGATGCCTTCGTCGCGGATCGCGCGCCCGATGCGTTGCCGCGGCTCGTGGATCGCTTGCTCGCCTCGCCGCGCTACGGCGAACGCATGGCCGCGGATTGGCTCGATGTCGCCCGCTACGCCGACAGTTACGGTTTCCAAGTCGACCGCGAGCGCGACATGTGGCCATGGCGCGACTGGGTCATCAAGGCCTTCAACCAAAACCTCACGTGGGATAAATTCGTCACCTATCAACTCGCCGGCGACCTCCTGCCTCAGGCCACCGACGATCAGATCCTCGCCACCGCCTTCAACCGTCTCCACGCGCAAGAGGCCGAGGGTGGCTCGATCGAAGAGGAATACCGCATCAACCACGTCAACGACCGCGTCACCACTTTCGGCACGGCCTTCCTCGGCCTCACGCTCGAGTGCTGCCGTTGTCACGACCACAAGTTCGACCCGATCTCCCAGAAAGATTTCTACGCCCTATCGGCGTTCTTCCAAAACATCGACGAAGCCGGCCTCTATTCGTATTTCACCCAATCGGTCCCTACGCCTGCGCTCCGTTTAAGCGACACCGCTCAACAGGAAAAATTCACCGCCGCCTCCGCCGCGATTACGCAAGCCGTCACCGATCTCGCCGCCCTCCGCGACACTCGCCGTGACGCCTTTCAAGCTTGGCTCGCCCAACCGGCCGCCGCTCGCACGGTCTTGCGCGACGAACTCGCGCGTTTCGATTTCGATCAACGCGACACCTCGCCGCTTCCACCCAAGCCCGCCGCGACCGACAAACCCAAAGCGCCCGCCGCCGAACCGCTGCCTTCGGAGGACAAGCCCGCCGAGCTCGCCCGCTTCACCAACGCACTCGCTCCCGCCGATTACGCGATGACGGCCCCGGCCAACATCTCTGTTCCCGGTCGTCCCGGCGCGGGCCAAGCGCTCAAACTCTCCGGCGACAACGCCGTCAAAACCAAGGTCGGCAACTTCCACCGCCACGAGCCGTTCACGCTTTCGCTCTGGCTGCAAACGCCCGAAGCATCCAACCGCGCCGTCATCCTCCACCGCTCCCGCGCATGGACTGATGCCGGTAGCCGCGGCTACGAACTCCTCCTCGAAGACGGTCGCCCGAAGTGGTCGTTGATTCACTTCTGGCCGGGCGATGCCATCTCCATCCGCGCCGTCGATCCACTTCCGCTTCATCAATGGGTCCACGTCACCGTCTCCAACGACGGCTCCAGTCGCGCCGCCGGCCTGCGCATCTTCATCAACGGCCAACCCGTCCGCACCGAAATCATCCGCGACCATCTCACCAAAGACATCACCGGCGGCGGCGGTGACACCATCGACCTCGGCGAACGTTTCCGCGATCGCGGCTTCAAGGGCGGGCTGATCGACGACCTCCGCGTCTTCGGCCGCGAGCTCACCGCCGTTGAAGTCAGCACCCTTTACGCGCCCACCGCCAACACCGAGTCGGCCTCTGACGCGTGGTTTGAAACCTATCTCGCCAACCACGACGCGACCTACCGCGCCCAAGTCGCCGCACTCACCGCCGCCCGCGCGACCGAGACTCAACTCGCCGACGCCGCCAAAGAAATCATGGTCATGCGCGAGCTGCCCACGCCCAAGACCGCCTACATCTTGAAGCGCGGCGAATACGACCACCGCGGCGCCGCCGTCTCGCCCGATACGCCCGCCGCGCTCCCGCCCTTCCCCGCCGATCAACCGCGCAACCGTCTCGGCCTCGCGCGTTGGCTCACCGATGCTCGTCATCCTTTGCTCGCCCGCGTGACGGTAAATCGTTTCTGGCAATCGCTCTTTGGCCAGGGCTTGGTCAAAACCGTCGACGACTTCGGCAACCAAGCCGACCGCGCCGAATACCCCGAGCTCCTCGACTGGCTCGCCGGTGAATTCATCCGCTCCGGCTGGGACGTAAAAGCTCTCCTCAAAACCATCGTCCTCTCCGAGACCTACCGCCAACGCAGTTTCGCCACGCCCGAGATCATGGCCGACGATCCGGAAAACCTCTGGCTCGCCCGTGGGCCGCGTCATCGTCTCGCCGCCGAGATGATCCGCGATCAAGCGCTCGCCAGCAGCGGCCTGCTCGTGGAAAAAATCGGTGGCCCGCCCGTCTTCACGTACGACATCCCCGAATCGTTCAAGCCCGCCCCCGCTGGTAAAGGGGAACAACTCTACCGCCGCAGCGTGTACACTTTCTGGCGTCGCACCGGCCCCGCGCCTATGCTCGAAGCCTTCGACGTGCCCAAGCGCGTCGTCTGCGTCGCCCGTCGCGACACCACCAACACCGCCCTCCAAGCCCTCGTGTTGCTCAACGGTCCGCAAT
>CAJAFD010000311.1 GCA_903938935.1 uncultured Opitutia bacterium | reverse complement strand
GTGGGTTGGTAGTCTTCAAACCACTGCGCGGCCTTGGCGTGTTCGAAGCGCTCAAGCAACCGCAGGTGGCAACCGCTGAACAGCCAGCAATGCAGGCCGTTGGCCAAGCCGTGCACGTGAAACAGCGGCAACGTCGCCAAATAACGATCGGCGCTGGTGATAGCCCAAGCGGTGACGAGCGTAAGGGCGTTGGTCGCGAAATTGCCCTGCGTAAGGACCGCACCTTTGGAGGCGCCGGTCGTGCCCGAGGTGTAGATGAGCGACATCGGCGTGTCGGCATCGGCGGGCACGGCGATGCGCGTCGCGGGTTGCGCGCCAGCTTCAGCGGTGAGCGCGGCGACGTCCCAGACGGCCACTTCGCGCGGAATCAGCGCGGCGAGATCCGCCGAAGTCACGACGGCGGTGGGGGCGGCGTCGTGCACGATGTGCGTGAGTTCGCGTTCCCGGTAGAGGACGTTAATCGGCACGATGATCAGGCCGAGTTTCGCGCCCGCGAGCCAGAGGTCGATGACCTCGATGCGATTTTGCAGGAAAAACGCGAGGCGGTCGCCCGCCTTGAGTCCGCGTGCCCGGAGCAGTTGCGCGAGGCGATTACTGCGAATTTCCAAGTCGCCAAACGTGTAGGCGGTGACGACGCCCGCAGCGCTCTCACACTCAAGCGCGGGCCGCGTGGCACGCGTAATCAAGGACACGTCAAACAGGGGCAGAAGCGACATGGAGATGATTTATTCCCAAAAGGCCCAAGGTGAGGCAATGGCGGATTCAGCCATTGCCCCAGAAATTCTGCGCCCGCCTCTCAGCCCAAATCAAAACTTGGTGCTGATGGAGAACGAATACGTGCGCGGAGCGCCGCGGGCTTGGAAGCCTTCCCAGTATTCGAGGTTGGTGAGATTGGCTTCGCGGACGTTGAAGGTGACCTTCCGTTTGAACAGCGTCGTGCGGTAGGAGAGGCTGGCGTCTTGGCGCGTGTAACCTTGGACGGTCGGCCGGCGGCTGTCGCGGAAGATGACGCTATGCGTGGCGGTCAGGCCTTTGAACCAGCGGCCGGGAACTTCGAATTTTTGCAACACGCTCCAAGACTCGCGACCGGGGCCTTGCGAGACGGGGCCACCGACGGAAGCGGGGTTGGATTTGTTGGCGGTGACGAAGGCGTGGAGGTTGGTGTAGGTGACAGCGACTTGGTAACCGTCGAGGACCTTGACCATGAAATCGGTCTCCCAGCCGCGGGAACGCGCCGAGACGTCTTGCACGCTGCGCGCGCCGGTGACGACGAGCGGATCGAGGCCGGCGGCGATGATTTCGTTGGTGGAGACTTGGCGGGTGCCGTTGATCTGGTCGACCTGGAAGGCGGCGACGTTGATGTTGAAACGGTTTTTGAAGAGTGAGGCCTTGATGCCGGCGTCGTAGCCTTTGCCGCCGACTTGTTGGTCGAGGGGTTTGCCGTACATGTCGATCGCGCTCACGGGCACGCCCGCGAAAGAGCGGCTGGAAGAAGTAAAGAGCGAGACGGCTTCGTTGACGCGGTAGACGGCGCCGACGGTGGGCGAGTTCGCGTCTTCGTAAACCTTCTGGTATTTGCCGATGGCGTCGTTGGCGATGGGGTTGCGGTTAATGATCGTGCCTTCGTCGTGGCGGACACCGGCCATGAGGTGCAGGCGGTCGTTAAATAAGCCGAAGACGTTGGTGAACGAAACGCCGCGACGGCGGGCATGAGCGTGGAGACGGCTGTTGGGCTGCGTGTAGCGCGACAAATCGAGCATTTGCTCCCAGGCGGGTTGGGTAGCGGCGCCGAATACATAGGCGGTGAGCGCAGGGGTGTTGTCGCGAATGCGCATGTCATCGGTGTCGATGTACTCCGCGCCTAGGATCGCCTGGTGCGTGATGCCGAAATATTTGAACTTACCGACGAGATCGCCTTGGACGGTGTAGGTGTTGACGGTCTGGCGATCGTAGGTGGATGAGAGGGCGTTGGTGCTGGGGACCGTGACACCGTTGACGACCTTGGTGCTAATCTGGGTGCCGCTGAGGCGGAGATCGTCGCGGTGGACGCGACCGTAGTTGCCACTGATGCGGAGCGAGAGCTGGTCGTTAAAACGATGCTCGATCTGCTGGCCGGCGCGCACGATGCGGGAAAGCCGGCGGTTGTTGGGCCCGAGGGGATTGAAGCCCCAGGGAATGTAGACACCGTTGAGGGTCTTGCCGTTGATGTCGCCGTTGCCGTGCCAGGTGAAGGCGTTGAGGGGCGAGGACGAAGCTACGGTGCTGCGCGGGGCCGGCGGATTGGCGTCGTAGTTAAAATACTCGAGGTTGCCGTTGAGGCGGGTATTTTCGGTGAGCTTGTAAGAAAGTGCACCGTAATAGACCGAGCGGTTGGAGAACGCGTATTCCTGCCACGTGTCGCCGGCCTGACGCACCCAGACGAGGCGAAGGCCGAGGCGTTTGTTAAGCGGGATGGAAGTATCAACCTCGCCGCGGCGCATGCCCCACTTGTCGCCGAGGATTTTGACGGTGGTTTCCTGGCGCGTGCGTGGGGTTTTAGAAATGGAGTTGATCATGCCGCCGGGCTCGACGACGCCCGCCAAGAGCGAGCTCGGGCCTTTGAGGATCTCGACGCGATCTACCGTGGCGGCATCGTAGAGCATGCCCGAGAAAGGTTCACGCTGGCCGTTGCGGTAGACTTTATTTTGGCGAAAGCCGCGTACTTGGTAAGTGTTAGCGTCGTTGGTTTGGTCTTGGTTGCCGATGTTGGTGACGCCGCTGATGTAATCGGTGGCATCCGTGAGCGTAAGCGCGCCGATATCATTCAAAAACTCGCTGGTGACGATCTGCATCGAGCGCGGCAGATCGCGGAGATTCATATTGGTGCGAGTACCAGAAAGCGTGTTCGACGCACTCCAGCCTTCGTCACTGCCAGCTACATTGAACTCAGGCAAAACAATCGCTTCTTTTTCGTCCGGTGAACGTACCGACGTTTGCGCGATCGCCGCGGCGGCTGATAACAAAGCCGCGCACAGAGCTACGGCGCGGCTAAAATGAAGAAGAGAGCGGCAGGGTGCGGTCATAGATATAATCATGGTGTAGTTCGGAGACGGCAAGGCCTACGCCTTGGCCCGCCTCTAGGGTTAGAGTACGACCAAAGACTAAGCCTCGCCTCCCACAAACGCTGTTTCATGCACACTGTTGCACAAACTAACCTCTCGTTTCACCGAAAAGAGCTTTCGCCGAGCCCCTATCCAGCCCCACTCTGACCACGCATGCGCGCCCTGATCGCCTTCGACAAATTTAAGGATGCCCTCGCCGCACCCCAAGCCTGCGCGATCACAGCGGCCACCCTGCGCGACCTCCATCCCGACTGGGAATTCGACATCTGTCCGCTGGCCGACGGCGGCGAAGGCTTTTGCGCCATCCTCACGCAAGCAGCGCACGGCACGCTGGAAACCTTCACCGTCACCGGCCCACGCGGCACCCCAGTGGTCGCGCCCATCGGCTTCGTCGCACCGGCAAAAATCCCTGACGCCGCCCGCCAACTTCTCAGTCTCGACGCCACGAACACTGGCACCGTTGCGGTGATCGAAATGGCCGCAGCCTCGGGCCTTGCGCTCTTACCGCTCGAACAACGCGATCCGTGGCAAGCCACCTCCTGCGGCACGGGCGAACTCATCCGCCACGCCGCCGCTCGCGGCGTCACGACGATCCTGCTCGGCGTCGGCGGTAGCGCCACGCACGACCTCGGTTACGGCGCCTTGTCCGCCCTCGGCATCGAAGCACTCACCAGCGCAGGCACCGCGGTCATTCCCCCGATTCCCGCGCGTTGGCCCGAAATCGAAAAACTCCGCGGCGCCCTCCCCGCTTCTTTTCCCACTCTCCGTATCGCGTGCGACGTCGCCAATCCCCTGCTCGGTCCCCGGGGCGCGGCCGCGATTTACGCTCCGCAAAAAGGCCTGCGCTCCACCGATTTTGCCCGCCTCGACCACCAATCCGCCCGACTCGCTCAACTGCTCTGCCACCACTGCGACCAACCCGACACTCTAATGGACACCCCCGGCGCCGGTGCTGCGGGCGGGATCGCCTTTGGGCTCATGACGGCCGCTCGCGCCCAACTCGTTCCCGGTTACGATCTCGTCGCTGCTTGGCTCGACCTTGAAACACGACTCGCCGCCGCCGATTTAGTCATCACCGGTGAAGGCCGCTTTGATACCAGCTCACTCAGCGGCAAAGGCCCCGGCGCTCTTGCCGCCCGCGCCCGCGCGCTCGGCAAATCAACCCACGTCTTCGCCGGCGCCGTCGACGCCGCGCCCCTCGCCGGTCTCAAACTCCACGCCATCACGCCCCCTGGCCTCCCTCTACTCACCGCACTGCGCGAAACCCCGACTCGGCTCGCCACCGCCATCACCCACGCCTTTACCGCTAACCACACCACACCTTCCGACTCGACGGACTCGGCTCCAACCCCACGATAAAGATCACCATCATGGCCGAGACCGCCCGCGCTTCATCGCTAAAAATCCTGCTGACGTTGCTGGCCGCTACCTTCGGCCTGTTTGGTTGCAGCACGACCAAGCCCGCCGCCAACAAATCGGCGCCGGCCAAGGCCGTTGGCCCCAGCCCCAAATCTACCTCCCCCGCAGCTCGCACCGAGACCACCGGCCGCGTGATGCTCGGCATCGACGTCCTCGAAGCCAACGGTTTTGCCGCCGTGAAAGGCAAACGCCTCGGGCTCCTCACCCACCCCGCCGGCGTCAACCGCCAAGGCGTCAGCACGGTCGAAGTCCTCCGCCGCGCCCCCGGCGTCAATCTCGTCGCCCTCTACGCCGGCGAACACGGCGTCTACGGCAATCTCCCCGCCGAGAAAAAATATCCCGACCAGATCGACCCGCGCACGGGCCTCATGGTCTACTCGCTATACAGCGGCGTCGCCTACAAAGGCAAAAGTTTCAAGGCCTCGCCCGCTCAGCTCAAAGGCATCGACGCCCTCGTCGTCGACCTGCAGGACATCGGCACACGCAGCTACACGTTTACCAGTGCGATGAAACTCGCCGTCGAGGCCTGCTTCGAAAACGGCAAGGAAGTGATCATCCTCGACCGCCCCAATCCCCTCGGCGGCCTCAAAGTCGACGGCCCGTCCCTCGACGCCGCTTGGATGAGCTACGTCGGCGCCTTCCGCGTCCCCTATGTCCACGGCCTCACCATGGGCGAACTCGCCCGCCTCGTCCGCGACGCCCGTGCTCCCGAAGGCATCGATGTCACCGAGGCCCAACGCGCCGCCGGCAAACTCACCATCATTCCCATGCGCGGCTGGAACCGGTCAATGCGTTGGAGCGAGACGGGGCTGAACTGGGTTCCCACGTCCGCCGGCATTCAGGATTTCGCCGCCGTACAAGGCTACCCGATGACCGGCCTCGGCACTTATCTGGGCGGTTTCCGCAGCGGCGTCGGCAACCAACACATTTTCCGCGGCGTCTCCCACAAGCTCGCGACCCGCGATGTCCTGGAAAAAGAACTACGCGCGCTCAATCTCGCCGGTGTCCAGTTCCGCGTCATCAGCGTGCCCAACGCCAAAACCGGCCAGCCCGCCGTCGGCCTCTACGCCGAGATCACCGACTACGACGCGTGGCGCCCCACCGAACTCAGCTTCCAACTCATGCG
>CAJAFD010000310.1 GCA_903938935.1 uncultured Opitutia bacterium | reverse complement strand
CGGGCAGGAACACATCCTCAAGCCCGACAGCTTGCTCCCGCGGCTCGTCGCGCAAAATCGCTTCGGCTCGCTCCTGTTTTACGGCCCGCCCGGTTGCGGCAAGACCAGCATCGCCGAGGCCATCGCGCACGAGACGGGCAGCCGCTTCGTGCGCATCAACGCCGTCATGTCCAACGTCGCCGAATTGCGCGAAATCCTCGCCGCCGCCCGTCGTCGCCCCGAGGCCGCCACGATTTTGTTCATCGACGAGCTTCACCGTTTCAACAAGTCGCAACAGGACCTGCTCTTGCCCGACGTCGAGGAAGGCACCGTGCGTCTCATCGGCGCGACGACGCATAATCCCGGATTTTACGTCAACCCGCCGCTCCTTTCGCGCAGCCACCTGTTTCGCCTCGAGCCGCTCGCGCCGGCCGCCATCGCGGGCGTACTCGCCGCCGCGCTCGCGGATGTCGATCGCGGTCTGGGCGCACGCGGCGTCACTGCCGAAGCGAAGCTTCTCGCCGATCTCGCGGTACTTTGCGACGGCGACCTGCGCCGCGCGCTCAACGCCCTTGAGGTGCTCGTGCTCGGTTTGCCCGAGCGCGCGCCGCTCACCGCCGCCGATCTTGAAGTTTTTGCCCGCGAGCGCCGCATTCGGTACGACGCCGACGAAGACGAACACTACGACACGATTTCCGCGTACATCAAAAGTTGCCGCGGCAGTGATCCCGACGCTGCGATGTATTGGTTGGCCAAGATGCTCGCTGGCGGCGAAGACCCGCGCTTCATCGCGCGGCGCCTCGTGATTCTCGCCAGCGAAGATGTGGGTCTCGCCGATCCACAGGCGCTCCCGCTCACCGTCGCGGCGCATCATGCGTGCGATTTCATTGGCCTGCCCGAAGCCGAACTCACCCTCGCGCACGCCACGCTCTACATCGCCACCGCGCCGAAAAGTAATTCCGCGACGCTCGCGCTCGCCGCGGCGCACGCGGCGTTGAAAACCGCGCCCGTGCAACCCGTCCCGCTGCCGCTCCGCGACAAGAGCGGCGCCGCCAGCAAGCAAAACGCCCACGGCAAAGGCTACCTCTATTCCCACGATTTTCCGGAAAACATTTCCGGTCAAAATTACCTCGAAAAACCGCTCGCGCTCTACACGCCGAAGTCCGCCGGCTGGGAAGCGAAAATCGCCGAACGCCTCGCGCGGTGGCACGCGTTAAAAATCCAGCGCGCGCCCTGATGCTCCGTGTTTTATTTATTTTTTTAGGCTTCGGCGTGATGGGTGCACTCAGTGGTTGCGGCCCGACGCAACCCGAGACCAAACCCGCGAAGCGAGACGACGCCACGATTATGCGCGAGTGGCTTTACGGCCCGCGTGCCACCGCGCCGGGCGTCGCGTGGCAACCGAGCGGCTTAGGGATTCGTCTCCTCGCGGCCGGCACGGGCGTGGCGCCGACGCGCGCGGATCGTGTGCGTGTTAATTACGTTTGTATGCTGAAGGACGGAAAAGTGATCGACGATTCACGTACGCGCGGCGCGCCGGTGGATTTGGTGATGAAGACGCTCATCGCCGGCTGGGCTGAGGGGATGGAATGGCTAAAGCCGGGCGGGAAAGCGGAATTTTTTATCCCGCCTTCACTGGGCTACGGCACGATGGGCGGCGGTGGGGTGCCGGCGGGCGCTGGCCTGATTTTTGAAGTCGAGCTGATCGCGGTGAATCCGTAGCAAACGCGATGGAATGAGCGCTTAAGTCGCGGACGTTTAGATCCGTTTTTGCGGACTTGATTAAGGCGATGTCAGGTCGCCGATGTCGGTCTTCGGCAGGGTCGCGCGGAGGCGCGTGAGGCCGGCGGGGGTAGCTTTGCTGCCGAAGAGATAGAGTTGGCGAAGTGCGGGCGCGCCGGTGAGCGCGGTGAACGCATCGTCGGTGACGGCGGTCGAACAGAGGTTGAGGTAGCTAAGTTTTTTCAGGGTGCGCAGTTCGCCGAGGGTGGTGCCGGTGAGGGCGGTGCGTTCGAGGTTGAGGCGCTCGAGCGCGACGAAGGTTTTCAACGTGGCGAGGCTGGCGTCG
>CAJAFD010000309.1 GCA_903938935.1 uncultured Opitutia bacterium | reverse complement strand
GGTACGTAATCGAGATCACAGTCCGGATCCGGATCCTCCAAATTAATCGTCGGCGCGATCATACCGGTCTGAATCGTTTTCACCGCGATCACCGATTCGATGCCGCCAGCGGCGCCGAGCAAGTGGCCGGTCATCGATTTAGTTGAACTGATCGGTACGTGACGGGCTCGTTCGCCGAAAACTTTCTTGATGGCGAGCGTCTCAAATTTGTCGTTGTAAGGCGTCGACGTGCCATGCGCGTTGATGTAATCCACATCTTCGGGCGTCACTCCGCCGCTCGCCAGCGCGCGGCGCATCGCAAGCGACAAACCTTTCCCCTCGGGATCGGGCGAGGTGATGTGATACGCGTCACTCGTCGCGGCATAGCCCGCGAGCTCGCAATAAATCCGCGCGCCGCGAGCCTGCGCGTGCTCCAACGATTCTAAGACCAGAATACCCGAGCCTTCGCCCATGATAAAACCATCGCGGCCAATATCAAAGGGACGGCAGGCGCGCGAGGGTTCGTCGTTGCGCGTGCTCATCGCCTTCATCGCGCAAAAACTCGCGTAGGAAAACGGCGTGATCGACGCTTCGCTGCCGCCCGTGACCATCACATCGACATCACCGCGGCGAATCGCGTGCGCGGCTTCACCGATCGCGTGCGTACCCGTCGCGCAGGCGGAAACAATCCCGAAATTGGGCCCACGTGCCCCGAGGTCGATCGCGACCAAGCCCGCACACATGTTGCCGATCAACGAGGGAATCGTGAACGGCGAAACTTTGCGCGGGCCACGCTCGGCCAGCACGCGCAACTGCGATTCGTACGTGAACATGCCGCCGATACCCGAACCGATGATGACGCCGACGCGGTCACCATCTTCCTTCGTCATATCCAGAGCGGCATCTTTTACGGCTTGGCGCGCGGCGACGTACCCAAAATGCGTGTAACGATCGTTGCGACGCGCTTCCTTGGGATCCATGTGCGAGGCCGCTTCCCAATCGCGCACCTCGGCGCCGATCTGCGAAGCGAAATCCTTGGGATCAAACAAACGGATCCGATCAATGCCGGAGCGCCCCGCGATCAAGCTGCCCCAGAAGGCGTCAACATCATGTCCGATTGAAGTGATCGCACCCAAACCGGTGACGACCACACGACGCGAAGGAGAAGCGGGAGGAAGAGCCATAATTCAGAAACAGGTCCGTCAGTCTCAGAAAACAAAAAGGCGTCCCGCCAGATATTTCCTCAGCGGAAACGGGCGGGACGCCAAAAATTAAAAACCTTGGCTGATTAAGCAGCGCCGGCTTTGGCCTTAATGTAGTCGATGACTTGGCCCACGGTCTGGAGCTTTTCAGCGTCGGACTCGGGGATCTCACCTTTGATCTCTTCCTTGAATTCTTCTTCGAAGGCCATGATGAGCTCGACGGTGTCGAGGGAGTCAGCGCCTAGGTCGTCGAGAAAGGAAGCGGTCGGCGTGATTTGCTCTTCGTTAACGTTGAGCTGGTTCACGATGATCTCTTTGACGCGTTGTTCGATGGTTTTTTGGTCAGCCATGGGATCGGAAATTGGGTTACTGGGAGAGTTCACATCGCCATGCCGCCGTCAACGGCAAAAACTTGGCCAGTTACGTAACCTGCTTCTTCAGAGCAAAAAAAGACCGTGGCGGCAGCGATATCAGCGGCCTCGCCGAAGCGTTTAAGCGGCACGGCTTCGAGGATTTTGGCGGAAACTTCGGGGTTGTTCACGAAGTCCGTAGTCATGTCGGTCTTAATAAAACCGGGGGCGACGGCGTT
>CAJAFD010000308.1 GCA_903938935.1 uncultured Opitutia bacterium | reverse complement strand
TCGTGGTCTTTACCGGAGGCGCGATCCTCTTGTTTATTGGCTTGCTCGGTGCGATCGTCTCCATGAGCGGCGATAAAAAAGCCCCGACGATGGATCGTGGCTCTTATCTCGTTTTTGATTTGGCCGCCAACATTACCGATGCGCCTCCGCAGGTGGATTTCAGTCAATTCACCGGCGGTCATGCTTCGACGCTGCAACTTCGTGCTGTGACACGGGCCATTCGAGCCGCCAAGACGGATGATCGCGTGGCGGGGATTTTACTCAAAGGTGCGCTTACGCCGGCGGGTTACGGCTCGGGTTATGCGGCGTTGAAAGAAGTACGCACCGCGCTCCTTGATTTCAAGGCCAGCGGGAAACCCGTCCGAGCTTATCTCGAAGCTGTCACGACAAAGGACTACTATCTCGCCTCGGTCGCCAGTGACATCACGCTGGATCCTTACGGCATGATCATTATGCCCGGGCTTGCGAGTGAACCGATGTTTTACACCGGCGCTTTCGAGAAATTCGGCATTGGGGTGCAAGTCACCCGCGTCGGTAAGTACAAATCTTTTGTCGAACCTTACACCCGTAAAGACATGAGCCCCGAAAGTAAGGAACAAACTCTAAAGCTGCTCAACGATCTATGGGGCTCGATGCTCGACGACATGGCGCAAGGCCGCAGCCTGGATCGCGCACAGATACAATCCGTCGTCGACGCGGAAGGCATCATTCGACCCGAAAAAGCCAAGGCCGCTAAACTCGTCGATCGCATCGCCTATCGCGATGAAGTCATTGCTGAACTGCGCACCAAGACCGGCCCCGCGGCAAACGATAAGATCACCTTCAAGCAAATCGAAATCGCGGCTTACGCCAAAATGACCAAAGATGCGGCCGCTCCGTCCAAGAAGCCCGCGACCGATGAGTCTAAATCAGCCGGCACCGGCCGCGGTAAAGTCGCGATTATTTACGCCGAAGGCAGTATCGTAGACGGCAACGGTGAACGCGGTGAGATCGGCGGCGTTAAATTCGCCCGTGAAATTCGTCGCCTCCGCCAAGATGATACCGTCAAGGCCATCGTGCTTCGGGTGAACAGCCCCGGCGGCAGCGCCTCGGCCTCGGAAAATATCGCCCGCGAAGTGCGCCTCTCGCGCAAGGTCAAACCGGTCATTATTTCGATGGGCAGCTATGCGGCCTCGGGCGGTTATTGGATCGCGGCGGATGGTGATCGCATTTTCGCGGAGCCCACGACCATCACGGGATCGATCGGTGTTTTTGGTCTGCAATTCGACGTGCAGAAACTCGCGAACAACGTCGGCCTCACTTTTGATTCCGTTAAAACCGGTAAATACGCCGACGCCATCACCATCACGCGGCCCAAGACCGAAGACGAACTCGCGATTTTCCAAAACATGGTCGACTGGATTTATGGTGAATTCGTCGGCAAAGTGGCAGCGGCGCGAAAACTTAAAAACGAAGACGTCCAAGAAATTGCCCAAGGCCGCGTGTGGTCGGGAGCCGAAGCTAAGAAACTCGGTTTGGTCGATGAGCTCGGCGGACTTGAGGATGCAATCCAGTTCGCCGCGACCAAGGCCGGACTCGCGAAAAACTACCGACTGATCGAGTATCCCCAGAAGAAAGAATTAGCCGAGACGATCGGCGAACTCGTGGAGCGATTTAATCCCGACACCCACGCTCAAGCCCGTGGCATCATCGGTCAGATCACGGCGCGCCTCCAACACGATCTCGCCACCCTCAAGACGTTCAACGATCCTCAGGGCATCTACGCACGTATGCCGCTCGAGCTCTCGCTGCGTTAACTCAAAATTCATGGATACCACGCTAACTCACGACACACCGGCCACCGCAATTCCCTCGGGCGAGGCGCTCACGTTGAGCGCGGGCGCGAGCGTGTACATCACCCAGACCCTCGGAGGGAACGTCACCGTACGCACCGACCGCGGCCTTTTTCGCATCGCGGCCGAACATACCAGCGCCTTGGTGGGTTACACTCCGATCGCTGAGACGGCGGAAATCACCGCCGAGGCTTTCAATGAGCAAGCCATTTGGACCGCACTGAAAACCTGTTTCGATCCCGAGATACCGGTGAACATCGTGGATCTCGGTTTGGTGTATGATTTGGCGATTGATGTGCTGCCGGATGGTACGCACTCCGTCGAAGCCCTGATGACGCTCACTGCGCAAGGTTGCGGCATGGGGCCGGTGATCGCCGAAGATGCGCGTCAAAAAATCGCGGCCTTACCCACAGTCAGCGCGGCCAAAGTTCACATCGTATGGGATCCGATCTGGACGCCACAGATGATTTCGCCGGAGGGGCGCAAGACCTTGGGTTTGGAATGAACGCCCGCAGTTTTCACCGCGTACCCCAAACTCTTCGGCTAAACTTTGGCGACACACGGGTTAATTTTGCGCAACCTCTCAGGGTTGAGCGGCGCGCGGCGGAGTCTTCGCCGTGACAAAACGAAACACGTAGTAAGTGGCCGGGGTTGAGCCGACGTTGCGCATGCCGTGCAGATCGTTGGAAGCGTAGAAGAAAACGGAACCCGCACCGGCGCGCTGCGTCGCGCCATTGATAGTGACCTCGAGGGTGCCTTCTTTGATGAGGATCATCTCCTCGTCGGGATGGCGGTGCGGCGGATGCGGCACTTCGCCTGGACGGATCGTGGTCACGTGCCCTTCGAAATTATTGAGCGTGAGGGTGGGCGCATCAAAGAGCTCGCGCCGTTCGCCAGTTTTGGTCGGCTTGACGGCCAATGTAGCCCAATCAATCACTGTGGATTTGGTCACGGATTTCAGTGTTTCGGCGGCATTGAGACTCCAGACAACTGGGATTACAAAGCACCAGAGAAGGGGTGAAATTTTCATAGCCAAAAGGCAGGTGTGGGAAATTAAGCTGACACGGGTCAGGCGATGAATCGTGCTGCTCATCGAAAACATCCATGAAATCACTCCTTCGTCACTCCTTGTTTGGTTGCGTCGTGGCTTTACTGAGCGCGACTTCGATTTTATCCGCCGCGGTCGAACCGGCGACATTGCTTAACGATCCGACAGTGAAGGCCGCCCTCGCCGCCGTGGAGCGCAACGAGCCAGAAACACTCAACCTGCAAGCCCGGCTCACGGAAATTCCCGCGCCCCCATTCAATGAGACAGCGCGCGGACTTGAAGTGAAACGGCTTTTTGAACAACTCGGCCTTAAGGATATACGCGTGGATAAAGTGGGCAACGTCATCGGCGTGCGCCCTGGCGCTTTGGCCAAGCCCAACGTAGTCGTCGCCGCCCATCTCGACACCGTGTTTCCCGAGGGGACCGATGTGCGCGTCAAACGCGACGGCAAGTTTCTGCGGGCTCCCGGTATCGGTGACGACGGTCGCGGTCTCGCGGCGATGTTGAGCGTCATCCGTGCGCTCGATGAAGGCGGTGTTAAGACGACCGGCTCGATCACCTTCGTCGCCAACGTCGGCGAAGAGGGGCTCGGCGATCTTCGTGGGGTTAAGGAACTATTTAACGTTACGCTCAAAGGGAAAATCGATTCATTCATCTCGATCGAGCCCGGCAGCCAAAACCGTATCACCAATGCCGGCGTCGGGAGCTATCGTTATCGCGTCACGTTCAAAGGTCCGGGCGGCCATAGTTACGGCGCCTTCGGCATGGCCAACCCTATTCACGCGCTCGGTCGCGCCATCGCCAAGATCGGTGATATCACCGTGCCCGCTAAGCCTAAGACCACCTTCAACGTCGGCCGCATTAACGGCGGTACTTCAGTTAACTCCATCGCTTTTGAGACGTGGTTTGAAGTCGACATGCGCTCGGAGACCATGGCCGCGCTCGACGCCGTCCGCGATCAATTCAACGCCGCCATCGCCGATTCCGTGAAAGCGGAAAATGCTCGCTGGAAAAATCGTGGGGCGGTTTCTGTAGACATCGAAATGGTCGGCCTGCGCCCCGCGGGGCAGACGCCCGAGGATTCCTCAATTGTCAAAATCGCGAGCGCATCCGTTACGGCCATGGGCGGGATTCCATCGTATGGTGCGGGTTCGACGGATTCCAATGTCCCGATGCAATTGAGTATTCCTGCTGTCACACTGGGCGGTGGTGGTGAATCCAGTCGCGCGCATTCTCTCGACGAATCATTTGATTCGACGAATTCCCATCTCGGGCCCCAAGCCGTTTTGCTCACGGTCGTCGCCTTGGTGCGTTAAACGGGATTTCCACTATGCCCGCCGGTTAAAGCCGGCGGGTTTTTTTTGGCCAATTCGGAAGGCAATCATTTCCAAATATTGCGCTCGCCAGCGGTCGCCTCTGCACGCCGAATCGCGCTGTGCCCCTCGCCATTTTTTACACTTTAGTTGTGTTGCTGGGAATTCTTAGCATGGGCTTCCAGCTGCTCGCCTCGCGTTTGCTCAACCCGTTTTTTGGCTCCTCGTTGATCGTGTGGGCTTGGTTAATATCGACATTTTTAGCGGCCTTTAGTCTCGGTTCGATTATCGGCGGTTGGATCAGCAATGCGCCTGCGCGCCACCGCCAACGCGCCCAATGGATCGTGGGCGCGCTGGCGGTGGCTTCGCTCGCATTCACAGCATTTTTCGGGCGCGCGATGCTCGGCCAGATCGAGATCGCCTTTGCCGAAATCACCACGGGCCTGCTCGTTGCTTGTCTGGCTTTGTTCTTTTTGCCGGTGACCACGTTATCTTCGTTTGGGCCGCAATGCGTACAATATTTGGCCTCGCGCGGCACGCCCCCGGGTAAAGCCTCGGGTCTGATCTATGGCGTGAGTACGTTGGGCAACATCGCAGGCGTCATGTTGACGGCCTTCGTGCTGATTCCGCACTTACCTGTTTCGACGCTGCTTTATTTGTGGCTCGTTGTGGCGCTGGTTAATCTGACGGCTTTGAATTTACTACTGCGTTCATCCCCGACGAATTCCGCTCCATGAAACCGCGCCGCTATCTGATTTGCTGCTTTGTTTTATTTTTGAGCATCGCGTTCAGCTCCCGCGCCGTCGAGGCGCCCGATTACATCGAAAATCACGACACGCTCTACAATAACCTTACGGTCGAGAAGCGTGGCACGGTAGTTGAACTGCGGGCGCGTTCCCGAGCCGGCGAGTACCTGGAGTCCGCCGTCGATTTGGCGGATCCGTTGCGCCTGGTCGTGCCCTATACGCGCTCGTTGTTCGCTGCAGCTTTTTTTGAGCCCAAGCCGAGGAATGTGCTCATGATCGGACTCGGGGGCGCGGGCTTTCACCGAGTGTTTATGCATGCGTTTCCCTCGGCCCGGCTCCAATCGGTTGAGCTCGACCCCAAAGTCTGGGAGCTGTGCCAGACTAAGCTCGCCTTTAAACCGACGTCACAAACGCCCGTCGCAGTGATGGACGGGCGTCTTTTTGTGAAACGTAATCGCGAGATTTGGGACTGGCTCATCTTAGACGCCTTTCGCGGAGGTTTCGTGCCCCCGCATTTAAAGACCCAAGAATTTTATCGGGAGTGCGCTGCTCGTCTTAGTACTCGCGGGGTCTTCGTCACTAATCTCCATCAAGACACGGAGCTTTTTGCCGCAGACCTGCGCACGATTCAGAGTGTCTTCCCACACGTACTTCTTTTTCAAACGCATGGTCGCGGTAACGTGATCGTCTGTGCCTTCAAATCAGCCGCCTCCGATCTTGCGCGGGCGCCTGACATTGCGGCGCTGGAAAAATCAAACCCGAAACTCGCTTCGAAACTGGACCTCGATGCCTTAGCCGCCGAGCTCTTGCCGTTTCCAGCCGAACTTGCGGCCAAAGCCCGCATCCTGACGGATGATTTTTCGCCCGTTGAGTTTCTTGATGCGCTCAAGACCAACAACACCAACGCCCGCTAGACTCACTTTATTTTCACCATGTCACTTACCATCGGCATCGATTCTGGCACCCAAAGCGTCAAAGCCATCGTCCTCGATCTCCTGACGCGCAAGGTCATCGCTGAAGCGCGCGCCCCGCATAAATTAATCGAAGGCTTGCCCCTCGGTCACATGGAGCAACACCCGCAAGATTGGACTTCGGCCCTCGATTTCGTGCTCTCTGACGTCGCAGCGCAAATCGGCTCCGCGCAAGCCCAACGCGTACGCGCCATCGGCGTTTCGGGTCAGCAACACGGTTTTGTGGCCTTGGACGAAAATGGTGACGTGATCCGTCCCGCCAAATTGTGGTGTGACACGAGCACGACTGCCGAATGCGCGATCCTCACCAAAAAACTCGGCGGCCCCAAAGCCGCGATCCGGCTCACCGGCAACCTCATCCTCCCAGGATTCACCGCACCGAAAATTTTGTGGCTGAAGCGCCACGAGCCGGAGAATTACAAATTTCTGCGACACGTGCTGCTCCCGCACGATTACCTGAATTATTTTCTCACGGGTAATTTTTCCATGGAGTACGGTGACGCTTCCGGCTCGGCGTTGATGGACGTGCGTACGCGCACTTGGTCCAAAGCGGTCATTAAAGCAATTGATCCGAAACTCGCCGGTTATCTCCCGAAGATTTCTGCCTCGCACGAAGCCGCTGGCACGTTGCGCCCCGAGTTGGCGGCGAAGTACGGATTTCCCGAAAACACCGTCATCTCGGCCGGTGGTGGCGACAACATGATGGGCGCGATCGGCACCGGCAACGTAGTCCCCGGAGTGATCACCGCCAGCTTTGGCACCAGCGGCACCATCTACGCTCACGCGAACAAACCAGTGATTGATCCGCAGGGCGAAATCGCGGCGTTTTGTTCTTCGACCGGCGGTTGGTTGCCGCTGCTCTGCACGATGAACGTCACGACGGTGACCGAGCAGCTGAGGGCGCTATTTGGGCAGGATCATGCCGCGCTCAACGCGGCCATCGCGGCCGCACCGGCTGGGGCGGGTGGCTTGCTCTTGTTGCCGTATTTGGCGGGCGAACGTACGCCCAACGTCCCGATGGGTTCCGGCGTGTTGCTCGGCCTAAACGCGCAGACCTTTAATTCTGGCCACATGGCTCGTGCGGCCATGGAAGGCGTCACGCTCGGGATGAATTACGGACTCCGTCGTCTCGCTGCGCTTGGAGTGAAAGCGAAAGAAATCCGCGTGACGGGTGGCGGGGCCAAGTCGCCGGTTTGGCGTCAGATTATGGCGGATATTTTTGGCGTGCCCGTGGTCGCGATGGTTGAAGATGAAGGCGCGGCTCTGGGCGGTGCGCTCCAAGCGGCGTGGTGCGCCGCGCTGCGTGACGGAAATAAAAAAGCCCGACTCACCGACTTCACCACCGGCACGGTGGCACTCGATGAATCCACGCGTTGCCAACCGAATCCGGCCAACGTCGCACGTTATCGTGCGATGCAGGCGGTGCAGGACAAGCTGAGTCTCGCGCTCCGGGAAACCTTCGAGCTGCAACGTGCGCTGGTGGCGGCAACGTGATGCGCGCGAGGGTGCGCGCGAATTATTTGGCGACAGCTACGTCGTTGAGTCCGAGCGAACCGAGCGCGAAAGCGAAGCGATAGGCCGTCTCGCGCAAGGCATCGTAACGCCCACTCGCACCGCCGTGACCCGCGGCGAGATTTGTGTGCAGGAGTAACGCGTTTTTCCCCGTGTTCAGTTCGCGGATTTTGGCGACGAGTTTGGCGCCCTCCCAATATGGCACTTGTGAGTCGTTGAGCGAGACGTTCATCAGAATATGGGGATGAGCTACGGCGCGCACGTTGTCGTAGGGCGAATAGGCGCGCATCCATGTGTATTCGGCCGCGATGGTAGGATTGCCCCATTCGATGTATTCGCTGGTCGTCAGCGGCAACGAAGCGTCGAGCATGGTGTTGAGCACATCGACGAACGGCACGTCGTAGATCGCGGCATGAAACAGGTCGGGCCGCAGATTCACGACAACGCCCATGAGTAAACCACCGGCGCTGCCGCCGTTGATGACGAGTTGGTTTGCGCGCGTGAACTTTTCCGCGATGAGGTGCTCGGCGCAGGCGATGAAATCGGTGAAAGTTGTCATCTTGTGCGCCATGCGTCCGGCTTCGCGCCAAGGTTCGCCGAATTCACCGCCGCCGCGGATGTGCGCGATGGCGAAGATGACGCCGCGATCTAGCAAACTCAGCCGCGAGGTGTTAAAAGAAACCGGCATGCTGATGCCGTAGCTGCCGTAGGCGTACAGATAAAGCGGTTGCTCGCCGGGAAGACGCAGGTCTTTGCGGTAAACGATGCTCATCGGCACCCGCGTGCCGTCCGCGGCTCGTGCCCAGATGCGCTCACTCGCGTAGCGCGAGGCATCGTAGCCGCTGGGGATTTCTTGTTGTTTTAGAACGGTACGCGCTTTCGTCGAGAGATGATAGCTGATGATTGAGCGCGGCGTGACGAGCGATTGATAAGTGAAACGAATTTCTTCGGTCGCAGGCTCAGGGTTGCTCTCGAGCGAAATCTCGTAGACGGGCTCGGGCGTGCTGATGCGATGGCTGGCGTGGCTGCGATCGTCGATGACGCGGAGGTGCGGCAATCCATCTTCGCGCTCGCTCAAAACCGTGTGCGTCGCGAACAGGTCAAAGTCATCGAGCTTCACGGCGGCTTGGTGCGGCACGTAATCGACCCAATGCGTGGGGTCTGGCGTCGCTACAGGAGCGGTGACAATGCGGAAGTTTTTCGCGTGATCGTTGGTGCGAAAATAGAAAAGTCCGTCGCGATAATCGACCCGAGTTTCGATGTCGTTGCGACGAGCGGCGATGATATGCCAGTCGAGGTTAGGCGTAGCAGCGGGTAAGGCGCGGATCTCCGTCGTGGTTTTGCTTTCGCTGGTGGCGAAGAGCCAAGCGCCTTCACGCGAGCGGCTAAGGCCGAGGTCAAAGAGTTCATCTTTTTCTTCATAGAACCACGTGACGGTTCCCGATTTCAGTTCAAGTCGGCCGAGTCGGTAAGAACGTTTGGAAACGGCGTCTTCTTGCGTAAAAAAGAGAGCTTGGTGGTTGGCGGCCCACTCCAGCGAAGTGACGCGTTCCACGCCGAGTGCGCGCGTCTCGCCGGTGTTTAGGTTTTTAAGATGGAGCGAGTATTGGCGGTAGCCGGTGGGATCGATGGTGTAAGCCAAAAGCTGGGAGTCATCGCTGATTTTGTAGGCTCCGACGGCCATGTAAGGCTGGCCCGCGGCGAGAAGGTTGACGTCGAGCGTGATCTGCTCGGGCGCATCGAGGTTGCCCGCGCGGCGCGCATAGAGCGGGTATTGTTTCCCCTGTTCAGTGCGGGTGTAATACCAGTAACCACGGCGCAAAACGGGCGGGGCGGAGTCAGTCTCCTTGATCCGTCCCAACATCTCCGTATAAAGTTTCTCCTGAAGGGGTTTAGTCGGTGCCATCACGGCATCGGTGTAAATGTTTTCAGCTTGGAGGTGCTTGCGGACGGCGGGATTTTCTTTTTCGCGAAGCCAAAAGTAATCATCGATACGCCGATCCCCGTGTACCGTGACGTCTTTGGGTTTTTTCTCAGCGATGGGCGGTTGGGCGGAATTGAGTGTGAGCTGGGCCAGGGCGGTTAAGGCGGTCATACTGAGAAGTGGAAGAAGAAGGAAACTACGGTGAAGTCTCATAGCGTGAGCGTGTGGCGCGATTGATTGTGGGCAAGGAGTTGTCGATCGAACTACGGACTGTCTGAGTATGGGACTGGGTGATGCGTTGTGTGCCGCTTGCCCTTAGGACCGATCTCGTGCGCTGTCGTGATCCACCCTTTTGTTGGTTCTCTATTTTATTCTCATCACTTTTCTATGAATACGCCCCGACGGTTTTTTCTGGTTGCTTGGATTCTTTTCATCGCGGAATCGAGCGCGGCCGAACTGTCGGTCCAGTGGCTTGAGCGCACGCCACCTGCGGTTAATGTCGGCGTGAGTTTTGGGGTTCCGTTTAAACAAGGGGAATGGCAACGCAGCGATGTGTTGTCGGCTAAGGCGAGTCAGGGACAAGGTGTGCCGGCTCAAACCTGGCCCCTGGCGTTTTGGCCGGATGGCTCAATAAAATGGCTCGGGGTGGCCGTGAGTGGCGGGCCTTCGCTCGGCTCGCCGTTGCGTTTGACGAAAGGCGTTGGCGCTGTTCCGGCGGTGGCGTTGACCGCGACCCAAGACGCAAGCGGTGTGACCGTGGATACCGGCGTGATCCAG
>CAJAFD010000307.1 GCA_903938935.1 uncultured Opitutia bacterium | reverse complement strand
ATCGAGGGCCGCGACCTGAAGGGCGTCCACTTTGCGATGGAGCTCCTGACGGCCAACACCAAAGCCGTCCTCAACGGTGGTGCCGAGCACTCGCCGATCCACGCCCTCGGCAAAGACGTGATCGTGATCGGCGGCGGCGATACCGGTACCGATTGCGTCGGCACCTCGATGCGCCACGGCTGCAAGAGCATCGTCCAAATCGAAATTCTCCCGAAGCCCCCACTCGAACGCACGGCTGACAATCCGTGGCCCGAGTGGCCCAAGACCTACAAGATGGACTACGGCCAGGAAGAGGCCGCCGCGAAATTCGGTGCCGATCCCCGGATCTATCTCACCACGGTGAAGAAGTTCATCAGCGACGCTCACGGTAACGTGCAGTCGCTCGTGACCGTGGAGATTAAGTGGGAGAAAAACGACAAGGGTCAGTTCATGCCCAAGGAGCAACCCGGCACCGAACAGACGCGCCCCGCGCAACTCGTCTTGCTCGCGATGGGGTTCCTCGGGCCCGAACAGGCGATCCTTAAGGACCTCAAACTCGAGACCGACCCGCGCTCGAACATCAAAGCCGAGCACGAAAAATATCGGACGAATCTTCCGAATATCTTCGCGGCCGGCGACTGCCGCCGCGGGCAGAGCCTAGTGGTCTGGGCGATCAACGAAGGTCGTGGAGCGGCGCGCGAGTGCGATCGCTTCTTGATGGGTTCGACCGATCTGCCGTAACGCCAAGCCCATACGTTACAATGAGTCTAAAACGAATCGCGGCCGAAACTCCGTGGCTCATTGATATTCACTGGTCGCGCCCCGCCTTGTATGAGAACGCGAGGCGCAACGCGTATCACGCCCGTTCGTGGCTTTACATGCTTTTCGGCTATTCCGGAAAATCGGAACGAAAAATATTCTACATCGGAAAGGCGGTAAGGTCTTTTATTGCATCTCGCCTCGGGCAGGCCGACCACCTTCGGCGCCTCAAGAGGCTCAAGAAAGAGCACCCGAATCATCAGTTTCGAGTGACCCAAGGGTCGGTTAGTGTTCGCGGCGGAAATATTACGCCTCGCCGCATCAATCAAATCGAGTCGATGCTTATCTACGCCTTCACCGAAAAGAACTCACACATTACAAACAAGAAAAAGGTTTGGTCGCATGGAATAACTGTTCCGTATACAATCCGAAATCTCGGCTACGGAAAACCCCTGCCTAAAGAGATTCATCACGGGGTTTTCGTGTGTTGATGGAGGCTTTTATTTGATCCAGCACGTAGAGGCTCGGCTTTCGGGTGCCGATGCGTTTAGCGAGTCTCGCCTTCAGCAGCGGGGCGATGATGTGGGCGGTGGCCTGTTTCGTGCCGTCGAGGGCGGCCCAGATTTCGGCCGGGGCGAGGCCGTGGCGTTCGGTAGGAGCTGGAGCAGCTGTTCCTGTTTCGGGCGGCGCACGGTCTTCTCCGTGTCGGACTTCGCCGCAAACCCTCGTGTGCGGAGCCACACACGCTCCAGCGTCACGCGCATGCCCTCCGCCGCGTTTACGTCCAGCCGCTGCGGCCAGAGTCTCGTCGTCTGGGCGATCAACGAAGGCCGCGGTGTCGCGCGCGAGTGCGACCGCTTTTTGATGGGCTCGACCGATCTGCTGTAGTCATCGGAGCGGCGGCTTTCCAGCCACCGATTTATAGACTCAAGCTGCGAAGCCCGGCCAAAAATGCCGGGCTTCTTTGTGTCCGGCGCGAAGCACCCGTGGGCTTGCCT
>CAJAFD010000306.1 GCA_903938935.1 uncultured Opitutia bacterium | reverse complement strand
GATTTCAACGGGGTTGGGTGCAGCGTCGGGTGCGGACGCGACCTCGGCGTTCGAGGCTAAAGCGGTTTCGCCGGCAGGCGCGGGAAGTTTTTTGGGTGCGCGTTTGCGGGGAGTTTTGGGTGCTTCGGCGGACAGGTTTTCGAGCACGGGCGCTGGCGTGGGTTCGCTGGTGGGGCTCGTAGCCGGAGCGGGCGCGGGTGTTTCGGTGGTGGCGGCTGCGGGAACGATTTCGGGCGAAAGGTTCGCGGGCGTCGGCGCGGGTTCGGTGAGTTCTGCGACGGGAGCGGGCGTGGGTTCTGGAGTGAGTGCGGGTGCGGTGAATTCTACGACCGGAGCGGGCGCTGGTTCGACGGGTGCGGGCGCAGGGGGCGGCGCGATCGGCTCGGGGGGCGGTTCAGGTAAGACCGAAGTGGATACGGTTTCGATGGGCGCTTCTTCGCGGCGGACTTTGCGCGGGCGACGCGTTTCGTTGGTTTCGGCCGCGGCGGGGGCGGTCGGGGCGACAACGGCGGCGGAGAGCGCGGCGATTTTGGCGTCGAGGGCGGCGAGGGTGGTGGCGAGTTTCTCGTCGAGGCCGGTCGGCGTGCTTGCGAGAGGCTGTGGGGCGGGCGTGGCGGTGATTTGGGCGAGGGTTTCGCGGGTGGTGGTCTCGAGTTGGGCGAGGCGGGCGGCGGCTTGGGTGAGTTGGTTCGCGGCGGCGGCGAGTGGGTCGTGCGAGCCGGTGTCGGGTTTGGCGGTCGCAGGCGCGGCGGTCGCGCTGGCGGTGAAGGCGGCGGTGAGTTGCTCGGTTTTCTTAAGATTTTTTTGGGTGAGGCCGGTGATTTCATCGAGGCCGGCGGTCGCGATGCTGATCTGCTCGGCGGCGGCGGTGAGCGTGCGGGCGAGGGTTTCGAGGGCGCGTTGGCGGTCGTCGAGGGTTTCGTTTTTGATACGTTCGTAGCGGGCGACGAGCGGGACGAGGGCGACGAGGGCGCCGGCGAGGACGAGGGCGGTGATGAGAAATACGGTCTCGCCGGAAAGTGGGCGGGTGGCGCGGGAGGCGAGGAAGCCGGCGGCACCGAGGAGCGCGGCATCGGTGACGAAGAAGATCCAGAGCGGGAGTTTAGCGGAGGACGAGGCGTGGGACTTCATGGAAAATGGCGGCGGACGGGCGGCGGTTGGGGCGAGGGTGCCGGACGCTGCGCTGGGGACGTTGTGCGCGGCGGCGCGCAGATGCTCAAGGCGGAAACGGGGTCTCAGAGTTTGCGCCAAGCGAGCGCGCAGAGCGAGACGAGCAAGCCGATGCGGATGGCGCCTTCGAGCGTGAGCACGACAAGCACCCAAGACAGGCGGCAGTTGCGCCGGACGCTGTAGCCTAAGCCGAGAATCCCCAACAGGCATAGTCCATGAACGCGCCCGAAGCTGATGGTGAGTAATGCTAGCATCCACAGCCCGTAGAGGATGAGGCCGGCACTCCAACAGAAGGCGGTGAATTCACCGAGTCCGAGCGCGCGGGGATCGGTGCCGCGAGCGATTTGTTTAACGCCGAGGTAGCGTTCGCTGAGGTAGAGTTGCCCCACCTCAAACAGCATAAAAATCGGCGCGAGGAGTAACAGCGCGCTCATGGTTTAGCGGGCGCCGGGGCGAGTTCTTTTTCGGCGTCGTTGAGGAAGAGCAACGTCTGGCCTTTCTGCCCGAGGCGGAGGGCGTTGAGTTGATTGGGGAACGCGTCGCGGAGGACGCGGTGGGCGAGGCGCGCTCCGGCGGGGCCGCCGGGTAGCGTGCAGTAAAAATAAATCCAGAGGTGTTGCGCGTTATCTTTGAGCTCGCGGCCGAGGAGATGGAGCGCGGGTGTCGTGCCTTCAGCCGTACGCAGAAGAAACGTGGCGCGGAGGTAGGCGAGAAGGGCGAGGTCGAACGCGGGCGGCGTCGTCTGGGCGAGCGTGATGGGGTGGCCGGCGTGTGCGCTGAGCGCGGTCTCAAGATCGTCAGGATAAACGCGCAGGGCGATTTCGAGTTTTTGGGTTTCGGGGCGGAAATCGGCTTCGGCGTAGCTGGTGCGAATCGGGTGCGCGTGAACGGTGGACGTGAACGTGGACGCGAGGACGAGCCCGAGAAATACCGCCGGGTAAAGGGCGTCGCAGCGCAAAAAAAAGCGCGGGAGATTCAGGAGTTTTTTTACCACGGCGGGGTTGCCTGAGAGGATGACTGCACGGGGAG
>CAJAFD010000305.1 GCA_903938935.1 uncultured Opitutia bacterium | reverse complement strand
TCATCGCGACGGGATTCGCGTTGCGGGTAAATACGCTGCTTGTCGTGTTGGCGGCGGGCTTGGCGACGGGATTCGCGGCGGGGTTTTCGTTGAACGAAATCATGGCGATGATCGGAAAATATTTTTCGGATAACCGCGCGATGACGTTGCCGATCGTGTTGATGTTGCCGGTCGTGGGTTTACTCGAGCGCTACGGTTTGAAGGAACGAGCGGAGGTATTGATTCGTCGCTCGAAGGCGGCGACGGCTGGGCGCGTGATTTTGCTGTATACGGCCGTGCGTCAGATCTCGATCAGTCTTGGCGTGAGCATCGGCGGGCACGCCGGTGCAGTGCGCCCGCTGGTGGCACCGATGGCCGAGGCGGCGGCGCGGGGCCGCGGGGGTGAGTTGTCGGCGGCGAGCGTGGTGCAGATCCGAGCCCATGCGGCGGCGGGTGAAAATATTGGGAATTTTTTTGGCGAGGATATTTTCATCGCGGTGGGCGCGATTCTTTTGATGAAAGGATTTTTCGAGGCGCAGGGAATGAACGTGAGTGTATGGGCGATGGCGTTGTGGAGTATCCCGACGGCGTTCATCGCTTTCGCGGCGATGTGGTGGCGGTGTCGGTTGCTGGATCGGCGCATCGAGCGAGCGGCCGCGGACGAGCAGAAAACGGGAGGTGCCCAATGAAAATCATCACTGTGGAATCCTGCTACGCGGTGGTGGGCTTGTATTTGTTTGTGTTGGCGGGCCGGATCGCAGCTGAGCGGCAGCATCCACGGCGCTGGGGTTCGGCGTTGTTTTGGGCGTTGTTGGGCGTGACGTTTATCGGGGCGAACGTGTTGCCGCCGACGCTCGTTGGTTACCTCGTGGTCGTGATGGTGGTGCTAGCGGCGACGGGCCAAGTCGCGCGCGGTGCGAGCCAAGAGGCTTCGCGAGAGGAACGGGTCGGGCACGCGGAGCGTTTGAAAAATCGGATTTTTTGGCCGGCGTTGTTGATTCCGGCGACGGCGGTCGTGGGCACGTTGGTTTTGGGCGAGTTGCACCTCGGCGACGTGTGGCTCGTGGAGCCGAAGCATGTCACCTTAATTGCTCTCAGTCTCGGCGCGATGCTCGCGCTGATCGCCGCGATGCGCACGACGGGAGCGAGCGTCGGCGCAGCCTCGCGGGAAGGCAGTCGATTGCTGCAAACGCTCGGATGGTCGCTGATATTACCGCAGATGCTGGCGGCGCTCGGTGGGATTTTTGCTAAGGCGGGTGTAGGTGAGGTCGTGGCGGGATTGGTGGCGCAAGCCGTGCCGACGGGCGTGCCTTGGGTGGCGGTCGTGGCGTATTGCGGCGGGATGGCGCTGTTTACGATGGTGATGGGGAATGCGTTCGCGGCGTTTGCGGTGATCACGGGTGGGATCGGGTTGCCGTTTATCGTGATCTTGCACGGCGGAAATCCGGCGATCATGGCGGCGATCGGGATGCTCTCGGGTTATTGCGGGACGTTGCTCACGCCGATGGCGGCGAATTTTAATTTGGTGCCGGCGATGTTGCTGGAGCTCGATGACAAGCACGCGGTGATCAAGGCGCAGGTGCCTCTGGCCTTGGTGATTTTCGCGGCCAATGTGATTTTAATGATGGTGCTCGTGTATCGATTTTAAAATGACACGTGATCTCGGCTTATTTTTTTAATGAAAACGAAACTGAAAATGCGGACGGTTTTGGTCACGGGCTTCGAGCCGTTTGACGGCGCCGAGATCAATCCCTCGCTGGAAATCGTGCGTAATTTACACGGCACGGTGATCGCGGGGCACACGGTGGTCGGGGCGCTGTTGCCCTGCGTGTTTGGCGCGGCGATCCCGGAATTGCAGCGGTTGTTGCGCGTGCATCGGCCGGCGTTGGTGATCGGTGTGGGGCAGGCGGGTGGGCGAGCGGCGATCACACCGGAGCGCGTGGCGCTCAATGTGGATGACGCGCGCATCACCGACAATGCCGGCGCGCAACCGGTGGATCGGCCGGTGGTGCGGGGCGGACCGGCGGCGTATTTTTCAACGTTGCCGGTGAAGGCGATCGTCGCGGCTTTGCGTGCGGCGGGGCTGCCGAGTGAAGTATCGCAGACGGCGGGGACGTTTGTGTGTAACCACGTTTTCTATGGTTTGATGCATGCGCTGCGGACGCGAAAGGATGTGCGAGGCGGTTTTATCCACGTGCCGTTTTTGCCGGAGCAGGCGCAGAAGGGGCAGGCGAGTTTGCCGCTGGAAGACATGGTCTACGGCGTGGCTTTGGCCGTTGAGACCGCGTTGCGACGTAAAAAAGATCTGCGTCTGGCCGGCGGTCAGACGCATTAAATGTCAGCTCACTAAAACGGCCGCGATGGCTCGGCCGCGAGCCTGGCGGAGCGGCTTAATTATTGAAGCGGAAGAGCGCGACGTCGCCATCGGCGAAGACGTATTCTTTGCCTTCAAGGCGATATTTACCGGCTTCACGGGCGGCGGCGACGCTGCCGAGCGTGGTGAGATCGTGATAGGAAACGATTTCGGCTTTGATGAAGCCTTTTTCGAAGTCGGTGTGAATGACGCCGGCGGCTTGCGGCGCTTTCCAGCCTTTGACGATCGTCCAACAACGCACTTCTTTTTCACCGGCGGTGAAGTAGGTCATCAGACCGAGCAAGTTGTAGGTGCCTTTGATGAGGGCGGAGACGCCGGAGTCATCGACGCCGAGGTCCTTGAGGAACGCTTTGGCTTCGTCGGCGGGCAAGTCGATGAGCTCGGACTCGATCTTGGCGCTGATCGGCACGTAAGCGGCGTCGTGATGCGTGCGGACAAATTCGGCGACTTGCTTAACGAACGGGTTGGCTTCGGCGGTGGCGAGGTCGCTCTCAGCGACGTTACAGGCGAAGAGCACGGGCTTCGCGGTGAGCAATTGAAACAACTTCATCATCGCTACTTCCTCAGGCGTGGCCGCGAAGGTGTTGGCGGTTTTGCCGGAGTTGAGGTGCGGGGAAAGTTTTTCGAGCAGCGCTATTTCGGCGATGGCTTCTTTGTCGCCGGATTTGGCTTTTTTCTGGGACTTATCAATGCGCTTGGTGACGGCATCTAAATCGGCGAGCACGAGCTCGGTGGTGATCACCTCGATGTCGCGGACAGGATCGACGCCGCCCATCGTGTGGATGATGTCGTTATCCTCGAAGCAACGCACGACTTGGACGATGGCGTCGACTTCGCGGATGGTGGCGAGAAATTGGTTGCCGAGGCCTTCGCCTTTGCTGGCACCGGCGACCAGGCCGGCGATGTCGACGAACTCGATGGCTGCTGGGACGACGACGTTGGTCTTGGCGATTTTTTGCAGGACGTAGGCGCGTTCATCCGGCACCACAACGACGCCGACATTGGGGTCGATCGTGCAAAATGGATAGTTGGCAGCCTCGGCCTTGCGGGAACGAGTGAGCGCGTTAAAGAGAGTGGACTTGCCGACGTTAGGCAGACCGACGATGCCAGCTTTGAGCATAAGAACGGGAACACAGCGGCGGGAGTAGGGGCTTGACAAGCTGATTGTGGCCGCGTCTTTTCTTCCGCTTTTCAACTAAGAACTGATCCGCAAACCTATCGTCATGGCTCTCAAAATCCGTCTCACTCGCATCGGCGCTATTCACCAACCGCATTACCGCGTTGTTGTGGCCGAAGCCCGTTCCCGCCGCGATGGCGACCCGGTCGAAACGATCGGCACCTACGATCCCCGCGCCAAGGCTAACGGTTTCAAGGTGAAGCTTGACCGCGTCGACTACTGGGTCGGTAAAGGCGCCAAGCCCACTGAAACGCTCCACGCCATGATCAAGCGCGCCCGTCGTGCTGCTCCCGCGGAAGTTGCCGCCTCCTAATCGGCGACCAACGTCATCAATCTAAGTCGCCCGACCGCAAGGTTCGGGCGATTTTTCTTTTTAGCCTCTTTTCAACACCATGTTGCGGATCGATATCATCACGCTTTTCCCGCGGATGCTCGACGGATTTTTGACCGAGAGCATCTTGGGGCGTGGGATCGAGGCCGGTCATTTGGCGGTGGAGGTGCACGATCTGCGCAAATGGACGACGGATAAACATCGGACCGCTGATGATCGCCCTTTTGGCGGCGGCGCAGGGATGGTGCTCAAGCCGGAGCCGGTTTTCGCCGCCATCGAGCAGTTGCAAACTCCGGGCTGCCGCAGGATTTATCTCACGCCGGACGGGATTCCCTTGTCGCCAGCCCTCGCTCTAGATCTTTCGCGCCAAAAACACCTCGTTTTTTTGAGCGGCCATTACGAAGGCATCGACCAACGCATCCGTGATGGCGTGATCGATCAGGAGATTAGCATCGGGGATTATGTGCTGACGAATGGCACTTTAGCCGCCGCGGTGGTGCTCGATGCGCTGGCCCGATTTATCCCCGGTGTGCTCGGTGAGGAAAAGTCGTTGACGCACGAATCCTTCACCAACAAGTTGCTCGACTTTCCTCAATACACGCGTCCCGCCGAATTCCGGAGCATGTCCGTACCAGAAGTTTTACTCTCTGGTAACCATGCTGAAATCGAAAAATGGCGGCACGCGCGACAAGTGGAAAAAACCTCTTCCGTCCGACCCGATTTACTCAACTAAACTCAAAGCATGAACCCGATCATCAGCCAGATCACCGCCTCTCAGGTGAAAAAAGACATCACGCCGTTTAAAGTCGGTGACGGTGTCCGCGTCCACACGAAGGTCCGTGAAGGCGACAAAGAGCGCATCCAGATTTATTCCGGTATTGTCATCGCCCGTAAAGGCGCCGGCATCCACGAGACGTTCACCGTCCGTCGCATCAGCTACGGCGAAGGCGTCGAGCGCGTGTTCCCCGTGAACTCCCCCAACATCGACAAAGTCGAAGTGGAGCGCGAGTCCGAGGTGATGCGTTCCCGTCTTTACTACCTGCGCGGTCGCACGGGTAAGGCCGCTGTTTCCGTCAAGGAACGCGAATTCCGCACCCCGGTCGCCGCTGCGGCTGCCCCGGTTGCCGCCAGCTAAATCGTTCTTTAGGACGATGTTTTTTGATCAAAGCGAGCCTCGCGGGGCTCGCTTTTTTATGCCCAGAAAATCAATTGCCCGCCACGTGGGACTATAGATTAGATCATTCTTTCGTTTTAACATGACGCTTCAAACCCATCTTTTAGCTAAAGCCGCCAACCAAGCGCGTGGCCTCGCCATCGACGCTATTCACGCCTGCTCGTCGGGCCACCTCGGTCTGCCCTTGGGTGCGGCCGAGATCGGCGCGGTTCTTTACGGCCACGCGCTCGTGCACAACCCAGACCGCCCGCGTTGGCTCAATCGTGACCGTTTCATCCTCTCGGCCGGCCACGGTTCGATGTTTCTCTACGGTTGGCTCCATCTGAGCGGCTACGATTTACCGATCGAGCAGGTGAAAAAATTCCGCGCGCTGCACAGCACCACGCCCGGACATCCTGAATTCCACGAGACCCCCGGTGTCGAGTGCACCACGGGCCCGCTCGGCCAGGGCATCGGTAACGCTGTCGGCATGGCGATGTCCGGCAAGATGGCGGCGGCGCGTTTCAACACCGCCGAGCACACGATTTTTGATTATCACGTCGTGTGTCTCGCCGGCGACGGCTGCATGCAGGAAGGCGTCGCGATGGAGGCGGTCTCGTTCGCCGGCCACCAGAAG
>CAJAFD010000304.1 GCA_903938935.1 uncultured Opitutia bacterium | reverse complement strand
GTTCTTAGTCGCGAACACGACAAAGATTGCCCACGAATCGACGCAAAAAAGCGCGTAGTTACATGAGTCCCAGTGCGGTGGTAGCTCAGCTGGATAGAGCAGCGGTTTTCTAAACCGCCGGTCGGGTGTTCGAGTCACCTCCACCGCGCCAATTTTATAAACCATCTCATGCGTACACTTTACGGGCGCTTCTGAGGCGTGAAACGATAGGTGGTGTTGAAGATCAGTTCGATTTTCGCGGTCACAAAAACGCGCACTTTTATTTTCCCGCTCGTAGCGTCTGTCGGGGTCGCGTGGCCTTCGATCCGGCGGGGTTCACCGGATTCGCTCTTGGCTTGGCCGTGAAAATCCACGCGTTCGCCTCGATCTAGGCGGGTGAGTTGTTCGTCGGTGAACTCGATCGCGAGAGAGCCACGTTCGTTGTAAAAAAAATAAGGAAACACGCGCGCCGCGTAGCTCGACTCGTAACGAGCGGCGTTGCGGTGAAATGTCGGCATGGTCATCGTGACGTTGCCGATGTAAATTGAAGTTTTAGCGGGTGCGATTTCTACGGCAGCATGGGGATCTGGCGCCGCTGCGAGGGTGGCGACGCCCAGCACCAAGCCTAAGATTAAACCGCGTGAAACCATGTTCCCATCGTGCCGGAGGCGCCCTCTCGGGCAAACTCTCTTTCGCGTTGCGCGACGGCGTGCCTCGGCGTGTGCTCGGCATCAATCATGGCCAAGTCTTCACAAGTCACCTGGGGCGGCCGCTTCACCGCGGGCCCCGCCGAATTGATGCTCCGTTTCAGCGAGTCCGTCTCGTTTGACCACCGTCTCGCCCCGTTCGACATCGCGGGCAGCAAGGCTCATTCGGCCATGCTCGCGTATGTCGGCCTGATCTCGCCGAAGGAACGCGCGGCGATCCATGCCGGCCTCGACGCGATTTTGGCGGAAATTTCCGCGGGTAAATTTAAATGGGACATCAAGCTCGAGGATGTGCACATGAATATCGAGCAGGCGCTGACGCAGCGCGTGCCCGCCGCCGCCAAGCTGCACACCGCGCGCAGCCGTAACGACCAAGTCGCGACGGACATGCGCCTCTGGTTTAAGCACGCCACGACGGTCTTGGGCGAAAAAATCCTCGGCGCCCAACGCGCCTTGCTCGCCGTCGCGACGGCTAATCGCGATGTGTTGATCCCTGGCTATACGCATTTGCAGCGCGCGCAGCCGGTGTATCTCGCGCATCATTTGTTCGCTTGGATGGAAATGCTCCAACGTGATCGCGCGCGTCTCGCCGACGTCGCCGCGCACGCTAATTGGTGCCCGTTGGGCTCGGGGGCGATCGCCGGTACGACGTTGCCGATCGATCGCGAATTTACCGCCAAGGCTCTCGGTTTCGTCGACGCTAAGGGCCGTCCGCAGGTCACACAAAACTCCATGGACACTGTTGCAGATCGCGATCTGTTCATCGAGTTCGCGGCGGCGTGTGCGACGTTTGGCGTGCATATGTCGCGCATCGCGGAGGATCTGATTTTGTGGAGTAGCACGGAGTTCAAATTCATCGAGCTACCCGACGCGTTTTGCACGGGCTCCTCGCTGATGCCGCAGAAAAAAAATCCCGATTCGTGCGAATTGCTTCGCGGCAAATCTGCGCGTTTGCAGGGCAATCTCCATACGCTGCTCACGCTCGCGAAGGGCTTGCCGCTCACGTACAATCGCGATTTGCAGGAGGATAAACCGCCGGTGTTCGACAGTTTTGATCAAACCGCGCTCTGCGCCGATGTGCTCGCGGGAACCATCGGCGGCATGACGTTGCATCGAGAACGTTGCGCGGCCGCGGTGGCGGACCCGGCGTTGTTGGCGACGGATTTGGCCGATTATCTCGTGTTGCGTGGTGTACCGTTTCGCCAAGCGCATCATGCGGTCGGCGATATCGTGAAGCTCGCCGAGAAACTCGGTCTGCCGCTGAATCAATTACCCACGGCCGAAGTGCAGAAAATCAATCCGGCCTACGGCAACGATTGGCTCGAGGTGTTCGATCTCAAGCGGGCGCTCGCGAAGCGTACGGGTACGGGCATGCCGGGGCCGAAGCAGGTCGCGAAGCAGTTTGCTCGTTGGCAAAAAGCTCTAAAATAATCGCTGATCGGCTGCGCCGCCGCGGGCGTTCTTGTGTCGTTGTTTCCCACCGTTAAATCTGATCCTGAACTTGCGCCGTATCGCGCGGGTTTGTCGTTCGGTTTTTTCAATGCGCTGACGTGGCAGATCGCGATTGGTACGCCGATGGTGCTGTTCGCGGAGCGGCTCGGGGCTTCTTCGTTTCAAGTGGGATTGGCGTACTCGTTTGTGTTTTTGCTCACGCCGGTACAGGTCGCGGCGACAGCGCTTTTGCCGCATTTTGGTTTCAAGCGTGTGACTTTGGGTGGTTGGGGAATTCGCAGTTTTTTCCTCGTGTTGCCAGTGTGGCTGGCGGTGCTCGCGCCAGAGACGGGACAGCCGTGGATGGTGGCGACGTTGGTGTGGAGTGTGTTTTTCTTTTGTTTTTTCCGGTCAATCGGGGCCTCGGCCATGACGACGTGGTTGATGGGTCTGTTGCCGCCGCGGGTGCAGGGCCGGTATTTTGCGAGTGATCAATTTTTCTCGGGCATCGGCGGAGTGGGGGCGTTGATCGCGTGCGCAGGACTCTTTGCGTGGTTGCCGATTTATACGGCCTTGCTGGTGCAGTACGTGATCGCGTTGCTCGGCTCGACGCTCAGTTATTATTCGTTGAAACGCCTGCCGGATATCGCGCTTCCGCCAGCGGTCAGTCTGCGTTCGGTGTTGCGTGACACACCGCGGCTGTTGTTCGCGCCTTCGGAGTTTCGGCGCTATCTTTGGCTGGCGGTTTGGTACGCGGTGATCACCACGCCGATCCCGCCGTTCGCTGCATATTATCTCAAAGTCGGCGGAAATCTGACGCCGGGGCGGATCATGCAGTTTGAGGTCTTGCGCTACTGTGGAGTCATCGCCGGGGCTTGGTTGATCCGTCGGAGAATTGATGCGGTGGGGGCACGGGCGTTTTTTCTGGTGTCGCTCGGGTTGGTCGCGGTGGCGGCGGTGCTGTGGGGGCTTTATTTGCGCGAATTTATTGGCGGCGCCATGGTGATGGGCGGAATTTATTTCATCATCGGGCTCGGTGCGGTGTGTTGGAATATCGCCAACCTGCATTATCTGCCAAAAGTTTCGCCGGAGGGTGAACGTGCGCTGTATATTTCTATCCACGGCGCGGCGATTGCCTGTGTCGGTGGGTGCACGCCGATTCTTTGGGGGATGGTTTTAAAGAGCACGGGGCCGGCCGGGGCACCAGGGATCAACGTCGAGCTCTTCCAGGTTTTTTTCGCGAGCGTGTTGGTTTGCTGCTGTGTTTTGTCAGTGCTTTTTGCGCGACTCCGCGAGGATACGAAAACACACGTGGATCCTATCATCATCGGCAACGCTGTCCTTAATCCCTTTCGGGCGGCCTCTTACCTCGTGAATCTTATCGATGCCAAGAGTCTCGGTCGCGAGGTCGCGCCGCCGCGGGCCGACCGGAAATAATTCCGCGCTTCCGTTTGCCGCGTTTTCCGGGATTCATCTCGGTTTCCTTTTCCTGTTCCGATGGCCAAAGTTCGTATTCTTCCCGACCGAGTCGCTAATCAGATCGCCGCTGGCGAGGTGATTGAGCGCCCGGCTGCGGTGGTGAAAGAACTGGTGGAAAATGCCCTCGACGCCGGCGCGACGCGGATCGAGGTCGAGTTTCGTCATGGCGGTCGCTCGTTGATGCGCATCGAGGATAATGGCTCGGGTATGACGCGGGATGATGCGTTGCTCGCGCTGGAACGCCACGCCACCAGCAAGATCGCCGAAGCGGCGGACTTGGATCGTTTGCATACGTTTGGTTTTCGCGGTGAGGCGTTGCCCTCGATCGCGAGCGTGTCGCGCTTTGAACTCCAGACGCGCGTCGCCGACAGTGATGTGGGCACGGAGATTTTGATCAACGGCGGGAAGTTTGTTCACGTCCGCGATTGTGGTCGACCCGTCGGTACGCGGATGGAGGTGACGCATCTTTTTAATTCTGTGCCGGCGCGCCGGAAATTTCTCAAAACCGACGCGACCGAAGCCGCGCATATCGTACACTGCGTGCGCCTTTACGCGCTCGCGAGCCCGCAGGTCGCGTTCACGCTCATCGAGGACGGCCGGGTGATTTTTCGTTCGCCGGAATGTTCGACGTTGGCCGAGCGCGTGACGGAAATTTTTGGTCAACAGATCGCCGACTCGCTTATCGCGATCGAGAGCGTCGAGCCGGGTTTGAAACTCTCGGGTTTGATCGGGCGCCCCGGAGTGGGGCGGGCGACGCGCCACGAGATGATTG
>CAJAFD010000303.1 GCA_903938935.1 uncultured Opitutia bacterium | reverse complement strand
GATGTGGCAACCCATGTCGCCGAAGGTGCCCGTGCCGAAGTCGAGGCGTTTGCGCCAATTGCCGGGATGATAATAACCGGGCGCGTAGGGCCGCTCGGCGGCGTTGCCGAGCCAGAGGTCCCAGTTGAAACCACCGGGGACGGGCGCGGTGGCGGTGGGCGGGGCGCCGACGTCACCCCATTTTTTATTACTCCACGTGTGGACTTCTTTCACTTTGCCGATGGCGCCGCTGTGGACGATGGCGACGGCTTGGCGGTAAACTTTCTGCGAGTGAATCTGAATGCCCATCTGGGTGATGAGTTTTTTCTCGCGGGCGAATTCGGTGAGGACGCGCGTCTCGTAGATGTCGTGCGCGAGGGGTTTTTGGCAGTAAACGTGTTTGCCGAGTTGCATCGCGGAGTAGGCGATGGGCGCGTGCATGTGGTCGGGCACGGAGACGTTGCACGAGTCGATGTTGCCCTGCTCCTTGTCGAGAAGTTGGCGCCAGTCTTGGTAGACGCGCACGTCGGGGAACATGGCTTTGACGTCGGCGACTTTGTTGAGATCGACGTCGGCAACGGCGACGAGTTTGACGAACGGATTGCTGGCGATGGCTTGGATGTCGGACCACGCCATGCCGGAGGCGCCGAAGCTGGCGTGGCGGAGAATCTTGCTCGGTTGCGCGGCGAGTAGGCTACGCGAAATAAACGGCGCGGCGAGGCCGGCGGCACCGAGGGTTTTGAGGAAGGAGCGGCGGGGGAGGGATTTCATGGTGGGGTGATGAAGCGAGTGGGATGTCAGAGGGTAAGACGAGTAGGGGGCGAAGGGGAGCAGTGATCAGACGGGTTCGTTGATGACGGGGTTGGTGAGCGTGCCGATTTTTTCGATAGCAATGCTGACGGTATCGCCGGCCTTAAGCCAGACTGGAGGCGTGCGAGCGAAGCCGACGCCGTGCGGTGTGCCGGTGAGGATGACGGTGCCGGGCAGGAGGGTTTTGCTGGAGCTGAGAAACTCGATGATCGCGGGCACGTCGAAGATCATGTCGTCGGTGTTCCAATCCTGCATCGTCTCGCCGTTGAGGAGGGTGCGGATGCGGAGGGCGTTGGGGTTGGGGATTTCGTCGCGGGTGACGAGGACGGGCCCGAGCGGGCAAAACGTGTCGAAGCCTTTGCCTTGGCACCATTGGCCGCCACCGCCGTCGCGTTGCCAGTCGCGGGCGGAGACGTCGTTGGCGCAGGTGTAGCCGAGGACGTAGTCGAGGGCATCAGCGCGGGAGACGTTTTTGCAGCGTTTACCGATGACGACGGCGAGTTCGCATTCGTAGTCGACCTTCGTGCTGGGGAGTTTGACGGGAAGCTCGATCGGGTCGCCGGGGTTTTGGACGGCGGCGGTGTTCTTGATGAAGAGCACGGGATATTTCGGGAGCGGGCTGTTGCTCTCGGCGGCGTGCTTTTTGTAGTTGAGGCCGATGCAGGGAAGATTGGTGGGGACGACCGGGGCGAGGAGTTTGCCGGGGGTGACGACGCGATCAGTGACGCGGAACTCGCCGAAAATGTCGCCGGCGATTTCACGAGCGGAGCCGTCGGGTTGCAGCGCGGCGTAAGCGGGGCCAGCGGGGGAGAGGTGGCGGATGATTTTCATCGGCCACAACGTGAACGAAAAAGGCGCGTCGAGCGCAACGCGCCTTTTAGGGAATAATCTCCGTCGGCTTCTACGGTTTCGCTTCGGCGTAGGCTGCCATGCCGAGGCAGGAGCAGACGAGATTGCGGTCGCCGTAGACGTTGTCGACGCGGCCCACGCTCGGCCAGAATTTGCTGACGCGCGTCCATGGCGCAGGGAACGCCGCCGTCTCGCGTGAGTAGGGGTGATCCCAAGTGTCGCCGCAGACGACTTTCGCGGTGTGCGGGGCGTGTTTGAGCGGGTTGTTGGCTTTGTCGGATGCGCCGTGCACGACGGCTTGCATTTCGCCGTGGATGGAAATGAGCGCATCGCAGAAACGGTCGAGCTCGCTCTGAGCTTCGCTCTCGGTGGGCTCGATCATGAACGTGCCAGGGACGGGGAACGACATCGTCGGCGCGTGGTAGCCGTAATCCATCAGGCGTTTCGCGGCGTCTTCGACTTCGAGGCCCGATTTTTTCCAGGCGCGCAGATCGATGATGCATTCGTGGGCGATGAGGCCGGCGTTGCCGCGGTAGAGCACGGGGAAAAAATTCTCCAGGCGTTTGGCCATATAGTTGGCCTTGAGAATCGCGTGTTTGGTGGCGGCCGTGAGGCCGTCGGGGCCCATCATCCGGATATACATCCAAGAAATCACGAGGATGCTGGCCGAGCCGTAAGGCGCGGCGGAGACGGCGCCGATGGCGGACTTCTGCGTGCCGACGGGCGCGACGACTTGGTGGCCGGGCAGGAACGGCACGAGGTGCGCCGCGACGCCGATGGGACCCATGCCGGGGCCGCCACCGCCGTGCGGGATGCAGAACGTTTTGTGGAGATTGAGGTGGCAGACGTCGGCGCCGATGTGGCCGGGCGACGTGAGGCCGACTTGGGCGTTCATGTTGGCGCCGTCCATGTAGACTTGGCCGCCGTGCGCGTGGATCGTCGCGCAGATGTCTTTAATGGCGGTCTCAAACACGCCGTGCGTAGACGGATAAGTGACCATGAGCGCCGCGAGATCGTGGGTGTGTGCGGCGGCTTTGGCGGTGAGGTCCGCGACGTCGATGTTGCCCAGTGCGTCGCAAGCGACGGGGACGACGGTGAAGCCGCACATCGCGGCGCTGGCGGGATTGGTGCCGTGGGCGCTGGTGGGAATGAGGCAGATGTTGCGGTGGCCTTGGCCGCGCGCCTCGTGGTAGGCGCGGATGACGAGGAGCCCTGCGTATTCGCCTTGCGAGCCGGCGTTGGGTTGCAGGGAAATGCCCGCGAAACCGGTGATATCGGCGAGCCAAGTTTCGAGGTCTTTGAACAGTTTGGCGTAGCCGCGCGTCTGCTCGGACGGCGCGAACGGATGGAGCTTGCTGAACTCGGGCCAAGAGACGGGCAACATCTCGGACGTCGCGTTGAGCTTCATCGTGCACGAGCCGAGCGAGATCATCGAGTGGCAGAGCGAGAGGTCTTTGGCCTCGAGGCGCTTGATGTAGCGCAGCATCTCGTGCTCGGTGTGGTAACGGTTGAATGTCGCCGCGGTGAGAAACGCGCTCGTGCGGGCCAACGTCGCGGGGAACGTCGCGAGCTCGGCCTCGGCGGTGGCAAGGTTGAGTGCGCCCGATTCGCTAAAAAAGCCGAGGATCATCTGCACGTCTTCGACCGTGGTGGTTTCGTCGAGCGACACGCCGACGGTGCGGGCGTCGAGGCGGCGGAGGTTGATTTTTTTTGCGGCGGCGGCGGCATGGACGCGCTCCGGGGCGACGTTGCCGATGGTGAGCGTGTCGAAGACGGGCTCGGGGTTGACCGTGGCGCCGACGCTGCGCAGCCCGGCGGCCAGGAGCTCGGTGAGAAGTTTTACGCGGCGAGCGATTTTCACGAGACCCGTCGGGCCGTGGTAAACGGCGTACATCGAGGCCATCACACCGAGGAGAACTTGGGCCGTGCAGATGTTGGACGTGGCTTTGTCGCGGCGGATATGTTGCTCGCGCGTACCGAGGGCGAGGCGCATGGCGGGATCGCCTTGGGCGTCTTTGGAAACGCCGACGAGACGGCCGGGCATCTGGCGTTTGAAAGCGTCTTTGGTGGCGAGGAAACCGGCGTGCGGGCCGCCAAATCCGAGGGGGACGCCGAAGCGTTGGGCGGAGCCGACGGCGACATCGGCGCCGAATTCACCGGGCGCGCGCAGCAGCGTGAGCGCGAGCAAATCGGTCGCGACGATCGTGAATGCGCCCGCGGCGTGCGCGGCGGAGAAAAATGTTTCGAAGTCGTGGATCGAGCCGGTGGTGTCGGGGTATTGCACGAGCACGCCGAAGCAATCCGCAGCGGGCGCGTAGGTGCGGTGGTCGCCGATGACGACGTCGATGCCGAGGGGAATGGCGCGGGTTTTGACGATGTCGATCGTCTGCGGGTGGCATTTTTCGGAGACGAAAAAGCGGCGGTGCGCGTCGTCGTCGCCGCCTTTGAGACGGTGACACATCATCATGGCCTCGGCGGCGGCCGTGCCTTCGTCGAGCATGGAGGCGTTGGCGATTTCGAGCGCGGTGAGATCGGTCACGAGCGTCTGGAAATTGAGCAACGCTTCGAGGCGGCCTTGCGAAATCTCGGCTTGGTAAGGCGTGTAGGCGGTGTACCAGCCGGGGTTTTCGAGAATGGTGCGTTGGATGACGCCCGGCGTGGCCGTGTCGTAGTAACCGGCGCCGATGAAATTGCGGAACACTTTATTTTCGCTGGCGAGGGCGCGCAGTTCGGCGAGGGCGGCGGTCTCGCCGAGGGCGGCGGGGACGTTGAGCGCGCCGCGGCGGATGTGCGGCGGGACGGCGGCATCGACGAGCGCATCGACCGAAGGGTAGCCGAGCAGCGCGAGCATCGCGGCCGTCTCGGGGGCGTGGTCGCCGGTGTGGCGGCGAGCGAAGGTGTCGGTCGGAGCGAGAAGAGCGGCGGACGAAGACATTTGTGAATATACAGTGGAAGCCGCCGGCGCCCGTGCAACCGTGATTTGAAAAACGCGTGGGCTATTAAGGGTTTGTTTTTGGCCGCGAAGCGCGGCTGCTTTGCGGGCGATGGCAACACGCGGAGCGGCAAAACCTTTTTGTACGAGAATCGAGCGGGCGGCTTGGGTGGATCGTCGCTTGGCGGAGCTGTATCCGGAGACGCCGGTGCCGCTCGACCACAAGGATGCGTACACGTTGTTGATCGCTGTTTTGCTTTCGGCGCAATGCACGGACAAGCGCGTGAACCTCGTGACGCCGGCGTTGTTTAAACTGGCGGATACGCCGGCGGCGATGGCGCGGCGGACGGTGGCGGAGATCGACGCGATCGTGCGCCCGTGT
>CAJAFD010000302.1 GCA_903938935.1 uncultured Opitutia bacterium | reverse complement strand
ATCTCCTCGCGGCTGAAATCGAGATTCTGCCCACAAGCCGCCGCGTTGTGGCTATGGTGAGAACGACACGCCTCGGGTCGCGCTTCGTAGACGGTGCAATTTCCGGCGCGCAATAACACGCACGGCGACTTCAGCGCCGCCTGCGCCCGATTCGTTTTACCGGCAAAAGCGGCCCGATGAGCCACCGTACGTGCGATCACGCCCTCAAGTTCCTCGGGAGAAAATATTTTCTGAATGTGTTCCGCCACGATCAGGACTTCATGCGCCTGCACGCCCACCGGCACGTGACAACACGCGTCACACCCCGCTCGACAGGCGACGCTCGCCCGCGCCGCCGCCGGGGCCGTCATGTAAGCCCGCTCAAATTGTTTTTGCTCGCTCCGCAAGACCGCGAGGAGATCCGCGGGGTTGCGCGTTTTGCGCAGACGCTTGAGCACGGTTTCACCGATGGTGTTGAACAAGATTTCTTCCTCATCGGTAAAAGCCATAGCGAAGAACACTACGCGCGTCCGCGACCGCGCTGACAAGAACCGTAAACCTCAATGCATCGACGCACCCGCACGATTCCGGCCGCGGTACATCACGAGAAAAAAGATCAACACCGCCACCATCGCCACGCCGAGTCCGCCCCAAAAGACCGGCCACTGCGTGCGCCCCTCGCTGGAGCAGTGCGCGAACCAAAGCCCCGAGCCCAAATAACCCACCATGTTGCCTACGCCGCTGTTGAGCAGCGCCATCAAGGCCTGCGCGCGGGCTCGCCACGCGTGATCGACGCGCTGGTCGAGGTAAATCTGCTCCGTGATCGTCACTAGGGCGAACGAGGCGCCATGTAACGTAATTCCGGCGATCAACGCCGGCGGTGTGGCCCACGAACTCAAGCAGTAACGCACCACCCCCAACGCCAAACCGCACCCCAGAATCCATTTCAACCGCCAGCGCCCGATCAGCGCCCCGAGAGACAACATGACCACCACCTCCGAAATCTGCCCCACACTCATCCACGCCGTCGTATGCACAAGCCCCAGCTCCTGCATGTGCACGGGCGTATAAACATACAGCGCCGCCAACGGAATCGTGAATAAAGCCCCGGTCAAAAATACGACCCGATGATCAGGATGTTTCAATAGCGTCAGCGCATCGAGGCCAAGCCGCTGCGTCCACGACAACGCCTCAAGCGATTTAGGGATCACCAGCTCCGGCAACTTGAAGGTAAATAAACTCACCGCGACCCAGGTCGCCGCGCCCGCATAACCTGCCAGCGTCGAACGATCCGCTCCGATCAGGCTCACGAACACGCAACCCGACATCCACCCAACCGTGGCCACCGCGCGCACGGGGCCGAATTGTTTTTTGGCATCATCGAGCCGTGAAAAAATAATCGTCGAGGCGATGCTCCAGATCGGCGCCGAGCAAAAGGCATGGAGTTGAATCAACGCCAACACGACCCAAGGTCCCGCGCCATAGCGAATCGCCGTACTCGCCGCCACCATCGCCAACGCCGTCGCGAAACCTAGCCAGCGCAACACCTTCACCGGCGAAGCATGCCGATCCGCCATCGCCCCAAATAACAGCGGCGAGACAAACGCGGCCACGGCAGAAGCCGCAAACGCGTAGGGCCGGATCTGCGCGAGCCCATGCGCTTGCAGCACCGAACTGAGCGGGACAAACCACATGGCCAGCGCGGCGCCGAGTAAGAAAAAGAGTCCAATGAGTTCGGCGTACTCCGCGCGTCGAAGAGTGGTCAGCACGCGCCGAGCACACACGGTGCCTCGCAAGGATCAAGCCTCGCGCTCAAACCTACTCAGATTCCTCGCTTGCACCGTCCGATTCCACAGTCGCAACGTCGGCCTTTAAACTCTTTCGTCACTACCAACATGAGCCACCCGCCTTGCCCCGCCTGCACCGTCGATGACGTTCTCAGCCACCCCAACCACTGGGAATGCGCCACTTGTGGCCACGAGTGGCCCAAGGAAGCTGCGCCTGAAGCCGCCCGTGTCGTTAAGGACGCCCACGGCAACGTCCTGGTTGAAGGCGATACCGTCGCGCTCATCAAAGACCTTAAACTCGGCAGCGGCTCCCAAGTCCTCAAAGCCGGAACTAAGGCGAAAAACATCCGCCTACAAGACGGCGACCACGAGATCGCCTGCAAAATCGAAGGCAGCTCGATGGCCCTCAAAGCCTGCTTCGTCAAAAAAGCCTGAGCCATACGCCCACGTTCATCAGCGTTTAGAAAAATCACCCATGGAAATTGGTCTCGATAGTTTCGTCGCGATCCAATCCGACCCAACCACGGGTGAAACGCTGACGCCCGCAGCGCGCCTGCGCGATCTACTCGAAGAAATCGCCCTCGCCGATCAAGTCGGGCTCGACGTCTTTGGCATCGGCGAACACCACCGCGAAGATTTTCTGGATTCAGCGCCAGCGATCATCTTGGCCGCAGCGGCGGCTCGTACACAGCGCATACGTTTATCGAGCGCGGTCACCGTGCTCAGCGCGCACGATCCGGTGCGCGTGTTTCAGGATTTTGCCACGCTCGATTTACTCTCGCAGGGCCGCGCCGAGATCGTCGCGGGCCGGGGATCTTTTACGGAAGCCTATCCGCTTTTCGGACTCGATCTGCAGGACTACGATTCCTTGTTCGCCGAGAAACTCGATTTGTTGCTGAAAATCCGGGCGGAGACGCACGTTCGTTGGTCGGGCCAACATCGCCCGGCGCTCACCGGTCAGGGAATTTATCCGCGGCCCCTGCAAGCCACTTTGCCGATCTGGCTCGGCGTGGGCGGAACACCGCAATCCTTTGTGCGCGCGGGCGTCTTGGGTTTACCGCTCATGGTCGCGATCATCGGCGGGCAACCGCACCGGTTTAAACCGTTGATCGATCTCTACCGCGAAGCCGGTCGCCGCGCCGGTCATGCCCCAGAGCGCCTCAAAGTCGGACTGCACCTGATCGGTTATCTCGCAGAAACCAACGAGCAAGCGGCCGAGGAATTTTTCCCTGGCTACGCGCGGACGTTTACCCAGATCGGTCTGGAGCGAGGCTGGCCGCCCACGACACGAACACAGTATGATGCCCTGCGCGGTCCGACGGGCGCACTGGTCATCGGCGACCCAACGACCGTCGTAAAAAAACTTCGCGCCATCGACGCGTCTTTGGGCGGGATCAGCCGCGTGACGTTGCAAATGAGCGTGGCCGCTTTGCCGCACGCGAAGGCCTTGCGCGCGATTCAATGGCTCGGCCAGGAAGTCGCTCCACCACTCCGCGAGAAATCGCGGTGAGGTTTTGAAAAATTACTTCGTCCAAAGGACGTTGCCGACTTCGGAAATCGGCACGCAACCTTCATAGCGTCCGGGCACAGGATCGTAGTGCAACACCGTGCGGCCGACGATCTCAGAAGTGAAATAGCCGACCACGGTCAGCTCTTTGATTTGGTGGAAAAAGGTCTTCTCTTTTTTCTGTGAGGCCACGGCGATTTTCAGGAGAATCGCGTCCTGCTGCGTGGCGCTGATTTTAACGAAGGACTGAGCGTGGGCGGCGAAGCTCGCGGCATTCACTTCATCGAGACCGGCGGCGAAAACCTTTCGTTCGGTTTCGGTGCTGTAGTTTCCCAGCATGAGATCCACAAAAGCGGGCACGCCGACATCGGTAGCGCCGGGCGTGTCCGTGCGCGGCAAAATTCGCTCGGCGATGGCGGTCACGAGATCGAGTTGCGCCGGCGAGAGAAACACGGCCTTGGCCCCCGGTGTCGCGGCGGCGTGGAGGACATTGGCGATCAAAGAAGGCGTGAGAGCGACGCCAAGAAAGAGCGCGGCGCGTTTCAACGCAGCGCGGCGAGTCATCGGGTCAACGCGCTGATTTTGCACGGGAGCGGAGGAGAGCGAGGTATGGGACATGGTCGTGAATTCCGCCGTTCAGAGATGGTGTTGTTTCAGCACGTTGACCGCGTGATCGCAGGCTCGCGCGGTGAGCGCCATATACGTGAGCGAGGGATTCACGCAGGCGCCGGACGTCATGCAGGCGCCATCGGTCACGAAGACGTTCGGCACGGTGTGGACTTGGTTCCATTTGTTGAGCACCGAAGTTTTCGGATCACGGCCCATGCGCGCGGTGCCCATTTCGTGGATGCAATTACCCGGAGCGCTGTTCACGACGTCGTCGTAAGGCGTGACATCTTTGAGGCCCGCGGCTTCGAGCATCTCGACGGCGGACGCTTTCATGTCCTTGCGCATCGCGTATTCGTTTTCCTTCCAGCCGCAGTTAAACGTGACCGTGGGCTGGCCCCATTTGTCGCGGAGTTTGGAGTTCAAAGTGAGACGGTTGTCGTGATACGGCAAACACTCACCCCAAGCGCCGATGCCGAAACGCCAGGGACCGGGGGCGATCATGTCGGCCTTAAATTTGGAGCCGAACATATTGAGTTCTTTGATGCCGCGCGCCCAATCGGTGCGGCTCGCGCTGCCTTGGTAACCGAAACCGCGGAGGTAATCTTTGCGCGTAGTTTCTTTGTTCAGATTGCGGAAGCGCGGGATGTAGATGCCGTTGGCGCGCTGACCACGGAAATAGGAGTCTTTGAAATTATCCGACACGCCCGCGGCGCCGACCTTGAAATGATGATCCATGAGGTTGTGGCCGAGTTCACCGCTATCGTTGCCGAGACCGTTGGGGAACCGTTCCGAGGTTGATTGCAGCAAGATCGAAGTCGAAGCGACTGCGGAAGCGCACGAGAAAATAATCTTCGCGTAAAACTCGATCACTTCGTGAGTCTGCGTGTCGATGATGCGCACGCCGGTTGCGCGGTTCCGGTTTTTATCGTAGATGATTTCGCTCACGATCGAGAACGGCCGGAGCGTGAGATTACCCGTGGCGTAGGCGGCGGGAAGCGTCGCAGCATTGCTGCTGAAATAGGCGCCGTAAGGGCAGCCGCGGATGCAGCGGTTGCGGTATTGGCAGGTCGCGCGGCCGTTGTGGGGTTGGGTGAGATTGGCGACGCGACCGATGATGATCGGGCGACCGCCAAACGCAGAGGCCACGCGGCGCTTCACGTCTTTTTCAAGGCAGTTCATCTCCATCGGTGGCAGGAACTCACCGTCGGGCAGATGCGGCAAACCTTCGAGACTGCCGCTGATGCCGGCGAATTTCTCCGCGTAATCATACCACGGCGCGATGTCCGCGTAGCGGATCGGCCAATCCACCGCGATGCCTTCCTTCGCGTTGGCCTCGAAATCCAGATCGCTCATTCGGTACGACTGACGACCCCAAAGCAGAGAGCGACCGCCGACGTGATAACCGCGCATCCAATCAAAACGTTTCTCTTCGGAGTAAGGATTCTCCAAATCATTCACGAACCAATGCGCGGAGGCCGGGTGCGTGGTGTAGCCGGTGCGGTTTTGTTTTTCCTGTTTGGCGAGTTCGGCCGGCGGGAGTTTGGTGCGGCCTTCAAATTCCCAGCTCTCGGTCATCGCCGTGGGATAATCCCCGTGTTTCACGTCGCGGCCACGTTCGAGCACGAGGGTCTTGAGCCCTTTTTCGGTGAGTTCCTTCGCGGCCCAGCCGCCACTGATACCCGAGCCAATCACGATGGCATCGTAGGTGTGTTGCTGGGTGCCTGCGCCTTGAATATTAGCCATGGGGAAAGGTTAACCTGTAGTGAATCCGACGGGGTGAATTAACTAAGACGTTTCAATAAGCCATACTCACGCGTGGCAATCTCGACGTTTCTCCCTCTCCTCAGCCCGTCTCAGGCAAAAACGTCGGAAACGCGATTCCACTCGCTGCAGCCACCGGACCCAAAGTCTGCGCCGCGTGTAATTCGAGGTTGCGCGCGCCCCAACCGTAACACGTCCGCACCAACTGCGCCGCTGCATTCGGCACCAAAAACACCGGACTCAACCCACGCATCGCATCGAGCGCACTCCACAACAACGCCGCCGCCACGGCTTCATCCCGCGCCACGCCCGGCCCGAGCATGACGCACGAGGGATGGTGACTCGCGACGATAAAACCTTCGAGCGCTCCACTCGCATCTTCCAACATCCAAACGCGCCACGCCCCGATTTCATTGCGCAGGAAAAAAACATAATCCTGCTCGCGCTCGATCCCTTGCCACTCCCGCTCAAACGCCGCCAACCGCACCGCCTCCGCCACCTCGGTCACACGCCGCACCCGCCGAGCCTCAACCGGGGCGGCACCCGCCAGTCCCGAAGCCGGCACGGTGAGCGTGAGATCCTGATAAATCGTATGCGCCACGAAACCCAAGCGTGAGTACAACGAAAACGAATCAAGATTCATCAAGCTCGAGACCAAGCGCAGGGGCAACCCACGCGCTTTGGCCGCCTCGATGACCGGCTCCAACATCGCGCGAGCCACGCCGCGCCCTTGCGCCTCCGGAGCCGTCGCCACGATCCCGACTGCCACATGCGTCGCGCGAGGATGCACAAAACACACGCCGATTAACTCACCCGTCGATTCATCCCACGCCGCCACCGCGTGCCCCGGATCCAAGGCCGCATAAACTTCGGGAAACAATAAAAAAGGCGCCGGCGAATCCCCAAACCGCGCGCCCTGCCCCAGCCTGCTCTCATACCAACTCACTAATGAGTGATGCAACAAGCGAGCCACCGCAGGATGATCGGCGACGGTGAGCGAACGCAGGGCCAGTGAATGTGGGTTCACCCCTCCGTCCTGCGGAGCCTCCAGCGAGAGTCAATCACCCGCATCGCTCAAACTCCGGTCTTGGCTATTTTCTGGGAGCTCCGATTGATTGCTCCGTCGCTTCACCCCATGTCCGACTCCGCCGCTCCCCGCCCCGTTTCTCGCCGCACGTTTATCCGTAAAACCGCCGGCGCCAGTCTCGCCCTCAGTCTAACTAGCCGCACCCACGCCGCCACCGCTACGCCTACAGCAAACGCCGCGCAGATCCCACTCGCCCCTCCCGCTTGGCCACTGGTCAACGCTACGGACGAAACTGCTTTAATCGAAGTACTGCGCAGCGGCCGCTGGGGCCGCACCGCCGGTGGTAAACGCGTGGCTACGTTTGAAGCCACTTTTGCGCGACGCATGCAGGCGCGGCATTGCATCGCGACCTCATCGGGCACCACCGCGCTCCTCACCGCCCTCGGCGCCCTCAATATCGGGCCAGGCGACGAAGTAGTTTTGCCTGCTTACACGTTTGTCGCGACGTTCAACAGCATCACGGCCAGTTTCGCTTTGCCCGTTTTCGCCGATACCGAGGCCGCGACGTTTCAAGTCGATCCGAAGAGCGTGGCGGCCGCTCTCACACCGGCTACGCGTCTGATTTTGCCCGTGCATATCGGCGGCTCACCCGCCGATCTCGACGCGCTCACCGCGCTGGCCCGCTCGTGGAGCCTACCGCTCATCGAAGACGCGTGTCAGGCGCCACTCGCCGAGTGGCGTGGACGACCTGTCGGCACGCAAGGCCTCGGCGGCTGCTTTAGTTTTCAAGCCAGCAAAAACCTCACCGCCGGCGAAGGCGGCGCGATCCTCACCAACGACGACGCCTTCGCCGATCTGTGTTACAACTATCACACTCCAGGTGGCGGACGTACCAGCCCGAGTTCCGGTCGCGGCGCCAACTACCGGCTCACCGAATTTCAAGCCGCACTTCTGGTCAGCCAAATGATTCGTCTCGAAAGTCAGGCCCAAACCCGCGACGCCAACGCCGCCCATCTGAGCGACCTACTTCGTCAAATTCCCGGCATGACGCCGGCAACTTTAACCCCCGGGAGCACCCGGAGCGCGTGGCACCTGTACATGTTTCGCTACGACGCCAAAGCCTTCTCCGGGCTCCCCCGCGCGAAATTTATCCAAGCCCTCGCCCAACAAGGCGTCGCCGTCAGCAGCGGCTACACGCGACTCAACACCTCCGCCCACGTCCTCGCGCTCGCGGAGAACCCGCACTATCAACGCATCTATGGCAAAACCGCCCTGAAAACTTGGATCGAGCGCAACACGTGCCCCATGAACGACCGTCTCGTCGAAGAGGCGCTCTGGCTGCCGCAAGCTAAACTCCTCACCGACCGATCCGAGATGGAGCGCATCGCGACTGTCATCGCCGATATCCAAAAACGATCCGGCGATCTCGCGCGCGCCTAAGCCCACGCCAGGTCTGAGCGTTTTATTTTTACCCATTTTAGCTCCAAGCGTTCCTCCCCATGAAAATAATTACCTCCCGTCGGCACGTGCGCTTTGCCGTATTTTTCATTCTCCTTGTCGCGCTCGCCCGCGCCGCCGACGCCCCGGCCGCGAACTCCTGGCAAGTCGGCACGGGCCGCGAAATGATCACGCCTCCGGCCGGCGTATGGATGACCGGCTACGCCGCGCGCAGCCGACCCGCCGATGGCACCGCGCAAGACCTCTGGGTCAAAGCCCTCGCCTTTGCCGATCCCGCCGGCCAACGCGGCGTACTCATCACGCTCGATCTATGCGGCATCACCCAAGAAATCACCGCCCGCGTCTGCGCCCAGCTAGAGCAAAAACACCACCTACCCCGCGCCGCCGTGATGATCAACGTCTCGCATACGCACTGTTCGCCGTGGTTTGAAGGCAGCATCATCGGCCTGCGCATCTTGCCCGCTGATGGCCTCGCCAAAGCCGATGCCTACCGCCGTGATTTAGAACAAAAAATCGTTCGCGCCGCCGATCACGCGCTCTCCCATCTCGCCCCAGCCTTAATGGCGTGGGGCGAAGATAGCGCGAACTTCGGCGTCAATCGCCGCGAAAACCCCGAAAAAGAAATCCCTGCCCGCCGCGCCGCCGGCACCCTTCGCGGTCCCAGTGATCCACGCGTGCCGGTCCTTGCGGTCCACGATGCCAGCGGTGCGTTAACCGCCCTGCTCGTCTCGTACGCCTGCCACAACACCACCTTATCCTTTTACCAATGGCACGGCGACTACGCGGGTTGCGCACAGGCCGAACTCGAAAAACGCCACCCCGGCGCGACCGTTTTATTCGCCCTCGGTTGCGGCGCCGATATCAACCCCAACCCTCGAGGCACCGTCGAACTCGCGCAACAACACGGACTCGCCCTCGCCGACGCCGCCGACCGCGCCCTCGCCCGCTCCATGACGCCGATCCAAGGAAAGTTTTCTGCCGCGGCCGAAGAGATCACGCTGACTTACGCGCGGCGCCCCAGCAACGAGCAGATCCTCGAAGCGCAGCAAAAAGAACAGCCCAACCGCGAGATGCATCAGGCGTGGGCCGCCGCCATGAACGACCAAATAAAAACTCACGGCGAAATCCCCCTCACGCACGCGTATCCCATCCAAGCTTGGCGCTTGGGCAATCTCGCCTGGGTCGCACTCGGCGGCGAAGTCGTCGTCGATTATACGTTGCGCCTGCGGGCCGAAAACCCAGGCCCGCTCTGGGTCTTTGGCTACAGCAACGATGTTATGGCCTATATCCCCAGCGAAAGTGTCCTAGCCGAGGGTCGCTACGAAGGCGACACGTCCATGATTCCCTATGGCCGGCCCGGCCCCTGGAGCGCCGGCATCGAGGAAAAGATCGTGACGAAAAGCCACGAATTGCTCGGTCGTACGCAAACGCGCTGAACCCAGACTTATTTTTTCTTAGCCTTGTGGCCGGATTTCTTTTTCAGCTTTGGCAGCGCACTTTGCTTGAGCTGGAACCGTTGACTGGCCTTCAAATCACGAATGGTCGGTAAATATTTTGCTCCCATCGAACCAACGCCGCAGATTTTGACCGCGGCGCGCAACCAGAATCGCTACCGCAAAAAAACAAAAAGCTTCGGACCGAAAGTCCGAAGCTCAGTCCTAACGAAAAAAGCCGGAACGATTACCGGGTATTCTTCTTGTCGCGCTTGGCCGCTTTTTTCTCCGCCGCGGTTTTCAGAGGCGCTTTCTTGGTCTGTTTCTTTGAGTTTTGGGATTTAGCCATAACGCATCCTGTCGCAAGCCACGCGCGGAAGCGAGGGTGAATACCCCGGCGCGCACATTATTTTAGCTCAAAAAATAAACCGTTTCGACTCGGTCCAACTCTTGCTCATCTTAACCCGCAATCCCCCATCCCATGATCTCAAGACTTCTGCGCCGCGGCCTCACCCTCGGCCTCATCCTCCTCACCCTCCAAAGCCGGGCCGCCGAAACCGTCGTGCCGGCGGATTGGAAAACCATCGACGAAGAATCGCTTAAACATTTTCAAAATCTCCTGCGCCTCGACACCAGCGACCCGCCCGGAGGCGAACGGCCCGCGGTGGACTATCTCAAAAGCGTCCTCGAAGCCGAAGGGATCGAGACGAAAATCTTTTCCATCGACCCCAATCGGCCCAACCTCGTCGCTCGCATCCGCGGCAACGGCACGAAGCGACCGCTCCTGCTCATGGCCCACACGGATGTCGTCAACGTCGACCCCAAAAAATGGAAACATCCCCCGTTTTCCGCCACACGCGCCGACGGCTACATCTACGGCCGAGGCACCGTGGACGATAAGGACAACGTCACCGCTGCGCTCATGACGATGTTGCTTTTGAAACGCAGCCAGCTGCCACTCGACCGCGACGTGATTTTCCTGGCCGAGGCCGGCGAAGAAGGAGCCGTGCAATTCGGCATCGAGTTTATGGTGCGCGAACATTTCGCTGAAATCGACGCCGAGTTCTGTCTCGCCGAAGGCGGTGGCGTCGTGCGCACAGGCGGAAAAATCCAATACGGCAGTGTCCAAACGACCGAAAAAATCCCCAACCGCATCCGCATCATCGCACGCGGCGTCGCTGGCCACGGCTCGGTGCCGCTACGCTCCAACGCCGTCGTGCACCTCGCGCGCGCCATCGCCAACATCTCCGATTGGCAGACGGAAATGCGGCTCAACGAAACGACTCGCGCCTTTTTTGAACGGCTCGCCACCATTAGCACTCCCGACGAGGCCGCTCGTTATCGCGCCGTCTTGAAAGGCGACGAAAACGGTGCCGCCCAAGAATATTTCGCCGAGAAAGAACCTCGGTTTCACTCGACGCTGCGTACGTCCATCTCACCCAACATGATCAGCGGCGGCTACCGCGTGAACGTCATTCCCTCCGAAGTCGAAGCCACTCTGGATGTGCGCGCGCTGCCCGACGAGGATATGACTCGATTCCTCGAGCAGATGCGCAAAGTCATCAACGACCCCGCCATCACCGTGGAAGCCGCGCCTAGTCACACCCGCCCGGGTGCACCGCCCTCGAGTCTGCACACGGAAGCGTTTGAAGTCGTCGAAGCGGCAATCAAGCGCCACTACGGCGTGATCACGCTGCCCGTCATGAGCACGGGCGCGACCGATATGGCCTTTCTCCGCCAAAAAGGCGTCCAATGTTTCGGCATTGGTCCGATGATCGACAGCGAAGACGGCCCCAAGGGCTTCGGGGCGCACAGCGATCAAGAGCGCATCCTTGAAGAAGCTTTCTATAAATTCGTCCGCTTCAACTGGGACGTCGCCATCAGTCTCGCCGCCAAGAAAAACTAAAACGCCCGCGACTCAGCGCGGGCGGATATTTTATTTCTTAAGAGTCGCGCAGAAACGGGCGAGCCGGGTGATGCCTTTTTGGATGATGTCGTCACCCGTGGCGTAGCTGAGGCGCAGATATCCTTCGGCGCCAAACGCGCTGCCAGGGACCGCGGCGACTTTTTCCTGGTCGAGCAGGCGATTGCAAAATTCAACATCGCTCAGACCAAAACTGGAAATGTTCGGGAAAAGATAAAAGGCGCCTTCGGCCAGTAGACAGGTGATGCCAGGAATTTTGTTCAACTCGGCGTGGAGGAATTTACGGCGACGATCGAACGCCGTCATCATGAGCTTCAGCGCGGCGGCAGTCTTTTCTTTTTCCTTTAAGGCCGCGAGTGCGCCGTATTGAGCGAAGGTCGTGACGTTGGACGACATCTGGCTCTGTAGCTCCGAGATCGCCTTGGCAATCGGCGCGGGCGCGAGGGTCGTACCGATACGCCAACCGGTCATGGCGTAGGTCTTCGAGAAACCAGCGACGGTGATCGTGCGCGCCTCGGCTTCTTTGCTGAGCGTCGCGACACAAGTGGGTTTCACGCCGTCGTAGACGAGGTGTTCGTACATCTCGTCGGAGAGGATGTAGAGGTTGTGCTTGATGGCTACGGCCACGATCGCCTCTAGCTCTTGGCGGGTATAAACGGCTCCCGTGGGATTAGACGGGGAGTTGAGGATCAGCAATTTGGTGCGTGGCGTGATCGCCGCCTCGACCATGGCCGGGGTCAGACGAAAACCGGTGCGATCATCCGCGAGGACGAATTTCGGCGTCGCTCCGGCCAGTTTCACCATCTCGGGATAACTCACCCAGTACGGCGCGGGCACGATGACTTCATCACCCGGCGAACATGTCGCGAGCACGCCGAGGTAGCAGTTATATTTACCGCCGGGTGACACAATGACCTGAGAGGGCGCGGCCTTCAGACCGTATTCGGCGAGGTAGCGATCGACGATGGCTTGGCGCAGCGGCTCGATGCCAGGCGTGGGCGCGTATTTGGTCTTACCGCCTTTGAGCGCAGCGATGCAGGCTTCTTTGATGTGCTCGGGCGTGTCAAAATCGGGCTCGCCAGCGGCGAAACCACACACGTCTTCACCCGCAGCTTGAAGCGCTTTGGCTTTCGCGTCGACGGCAAGAGTCGGCGACGGCGAGACGTTACGAGCCCAAGTGGAGAGAAGCGGCAGAGTTGAAGACATCGGCGTAAAGAGATAAAACTAAAGAGAGCCAGAGCGCGCAAAGGCAAGCTCCACCGAGGTCTTCGACTGGGTCGCGGCGGTGCGCGCCCACCGCAGGGCGCCAGCTATGTCTTAACGCGCCGAGCGTTTTTTCTTCGCGCTCGCGGGCGCTTTGATCGGCAGAGCTTCGATGGCGCGACGTACGACTTCACCGATACTCGCGCGTTTTTGACGAGCGACCCGCTTCAATACACCGCGCTGGGCATCGTCCACCCGTACGGAAATTTGGCGAAACGGATCCGTCGTGAATTCACAGCTCGTAAAATCAAATTCATCCACGGCGAGACGTACGACTTCGCTGACCGACTTGAGATTTCTTTGCCGGCGCAGCGACTCGATCTTGGTGATAAGCGAATCGGGCAGATCAAACGTGAGCGGTGACGAATTGGAGCGGGAACGAGTGGCCATAACTTTGGGGTGGTTGAAGTCGGGGTATAAGAATTAATACCGTGTCAGCGGGCCGTTGCGCGCAGCAATAAAAATTTAAGTCGCCGTACAGCGCAGCGCCCATTCGTAAGCCTCAAACGGCGAACCCACTAAACGCCAGGCTTGTGCAGATATTTCGGGCGTAGCATTGCGCAGGTGTTGGATTAAAATGGTATCAACGCCAGCCCCCGCCCCGCCCGCGACGTCCACATCGGCATCGCCGAGATAGAGCGCTTCGTGCGCCTTCAAGCCGAGTCGACGCAAAATCTCGCGGAGTCCGGCGGGATCAGGTTTGTGCGAGGGCAGATCATCGCCACACACGACCTCCGCAAAAAATTCCCCCAGACTGTGAAGCGCAAAAAGATGCTCGGCGCTCGCGCGATCCCGTCCCGTCCACACCGCCAAAGCGACGCCGCGTGAGCGCAGTTCGCCCAACATCGCCTTGGCTCCCGGAAAGGGTTCAATGAGATGATGGTGATCGCGGTGAAATTCATGCAAACGCGTCAAGGCCGCGGGCACGTCCCGCGCATCAGCGACGAGGCCTTGAAAAATCTTTTCCGGTGGTCCGCCGAAATGAGCAAACATCTCCATCGTCGGCTTGCCGCCAAACGGCTCCAAGGCGTGAGAAAACGCCCGCAACACCAACGGCAGGCTGTTGAGCAACGTACCATCCAAATCGAAAACGACGGCCCGCGTCGGATGCGACCGGCTCATGGGTCGACCCGCACGAGGCGATCCCCCCGCGGCGCGGGTACGTCGTCAATCAAGCGCCCCGGTTCAAAAAGTGCAGGAGCAAACTCAAGATTGAGCGCAGCGGCTGTGACGAGAAACCGCGTTTTGTCGCGCGTGGTTTCATTGCGCAGATCGACCGATTTCAACATCCACTGCTCGCCGATTTTTTTGAGTTCGCCCAAAGCAAACGTTGTGAGCACCTGCCCGTTGGCTCCGAGTCGCTCCGTCTGCATCAGCGCGTTAAATTGCGTATCCAAAAACGCCCGTACTCCGCTCACCTCGGGGTGAACCTGACTAAAGACCACGGGTGGACGAAAAACAAAGGCATAGGCTGGGCGTCCGCGCACCCGCTCAATTCGCGTGAGTTGAAAATCCGGCCAGTAAAGATACGGCATCAACAGATCAAAAGCGCTCAATTCGACGCCCTCGATGAGTGGCGCCAACACCGCTTTCTCAGGCAACGATGCGACTTGGCCGGCGCGAAAGGTCCAGACGCCGGGCGCCGCGCCGTTTTGCAGCAACCAACGTACGTTTTGGCCCGAGGCGTCCACCAATTGAATCCGCGTGATCGCGCCTTGCTCGTTGCGCGAACCCCAAAGGCGGCCGCGGTACGTGCGCGCCTCACCGCGACGGGGCAAAGCCTGCAATTCAAACTCCAAGTAATAGTCACCCGTGATACCGGCGGCGCGAAAACGCTCCACTAACTCACGCGCCCCCGCTTCGTCCGGCTTGCCGACTTGAGCTAAAGGAGTAGGCGATGAGGCCCCGACGGCCGCGGCCCTTGCGCTAGAAAAACCGACGAGGCCGAAGGCTAAAAAGAAAAACGCCCGCCAGAATGTGGCGGGCGAAATGTGACGGGACTGGCCCATTTTCAGGGTTTCTTCGCGGCTTCGGGAGTCGTCGTAGTGGTGGTGGCGGCCGGAACGGGAGCAGCGAGCGGAGCGCTGGCCGGAGCAGGTGCCGGCGCCGCAGGCACTGCGATCGTGGGCAACGCGTTGTTCGCAGCCGCCGTGGCGTGCTTGCGCTCGTAGATTCGGCCGAGATAAAGCGAGAAGGCGATGACGAAGAACGCAATCGCCGCGTAGATCGTGGCCTTGGAAAGGACGTTGCTGGTGTCGGCGCCGAAAGCGGCTTCCGTCATTCCACCGCCCATCGCAGCGCCCACGCCGCCGTCGGACTTGGCTTTTTGCGCCAAGACGATCAGCACGAGAAACAACGACAAAACGATGAGGGCGAAGGTGAGTATACCGAGGACGATGCTCATGGAAAAGGGTCAGAGAATCCGGGCGCGCCGGATTTTGTCAATGGCGGGATTGGCCAGCCGCCGCGAAGCCGGCTGGTCGGAAAACTCAGGATTCGACGCCGAGTTTCTCCAAGAGGCGTTGGAGATCGTCGTTGCCGCGGTATTCGATCACGATGCGGCCCTTTTTCGGGGTGTGGAGGACGGCGACGCGCGCGCCGAGGTGCGAGGTGAGTTTTTTCTCAATGCCAGCCACCGCGGCGGCGTCTTGCGCCGGGATTTTACGGGCGTGGGCGGTGGTAGGTTTCGCGCCGGCGGAAGCCTTGGCGGTTAAAACGAGTTTTTCCGTCGCGCGTACGCTGAGGCCTTCTTCAATGACGCGCCGCGCGCAGAGGGTGCGCTGGGCGGCTTCCTCGATACCGAGAAGCACTTTGGCGTGGCCGACGCTCAAGATATTTTTGGCGATGTAGCCCTGGATATCGGCATCGAGCGCGAGCAAGCGCAGCGAGTTGGCGACGGAAGCGCGCCCCTTCCCCACTCGCTCGGCGGCGGTCTCCTGCGTGAGATCGAAATCGCGAATCAAACTGGCGTAACCGTGCGCTTCTTCGATCGGGTTGAGGCCCTCACGCTGGAGATTCTCAATCAACCCGAGGGCCGCCGCTGAAGCATTGCTGGCTTCGACGAGGCGAGCCGGGATAACTTTGATCTTAAGCTGTTGGAACGCGCGCCAGCGACGCTCGCCCGCGATGAGTTCATATTTTTCCGCGAGTTTGCGTACGACGATGGGCTGCAACAACCCCTCGGCGCGGATACTCTCGGCCAGTTCCTTGAGTTGCTCCGCGGGAATCTCACGGCGAGCTTGGTACGGGCTGGGGACGATTAGATGCGTCGCAATCTCCAAATAGCCCGGGGCCCCACTGGGCGCCGCGGGCGACGCAGAGGCCGGAGCCGAGGCCGAAACCGGCGCTGGTGCGGGAGCGGCGGCAGCCGGTTTGGCGGCGGCAATGAGGCCGCCAAGACCGCGACCGAGACGTGATTTGGGAGCAGCAGCCATAATGTTTTTTATTTAGCAGAGACGGGAATGAACAGGGTTTGACCAAGCATGATGCGAGCGGGATCGGAAATTTTATTGGCGTTGATGATGTCCTGTTGCTTGGCGCCCGTTTTTTTGGCGATCACAGCGAGGGTGTCACCTTTTTGCACGGTGTAACTGACACCCTCTTTGGGATAATCTTCCGTGAAGCTCGAGTTGACGGCGGGACGCGTGGCTTGATTTTTAGCGAGAGCGTCGAGAGCTGAATTGGTCTGCTTAGCCAGCTTCTCCATTTGCGTGGCCACGTGCTGGAGCGTCTCGGTTTTGGAAGTCGCGACGGCCGATTTGACGATGCGGT
>CAJAFD010000301.1 GCA_903938935.1 uncultured Opitutia bacterium | reverse complement strand
TAGCGCTACCGGGATTGGGTGGTACTGCATCTGGCATTATGGGTTTGTTCTAGGTCTGAGGGCTCGAAAGTAAACCCAATTTCTCAACCGTCAGCCCAAGGCGAACCCCGACCCACATTTAATCCCTACCTTCAATTAGAAAACCTCAACGACTCACGCCTATCGCCACGCTTGCCACGCCCAGCTCAGGAACCTAACTCCCTCAATGCGTCGCGCGGCTTTCACAGCAGAGCGGCTCCCTATAATCACCGCATGAACGTCCCGGCCCACGCCGTTCCTACCGTTTATCTCATTACTCATGAGTTTTATCCCGTGCGCGGAGGGATCGCGACGTTCGCTGAGGAAATCGCCAAAGCCTCCGCTGGACTAGGCTACAAAATCGAGGTCTGGGCCCAATCCGCCCACCCACACGAGGAAAAGTCCTGGCCGTTCCGTCTGCGCCGATTATCCCTGCGGGGCACCCACGATCTGTGGTGCCAACTGCAACTCGCCCGCGAACTCATCCGCGAGCGCCGCCAACTCCGCTACGCCACCGTTTATCTACCCGAGCCCGGGCCGATGTTGACGATGATGTTGCTGCAATTTTTCCAAGCGTTTCGACCGCGCCAACTCGTCCTGACGTTTCACGGCTCGGAAATCCTGAAATTCGCCGAAAGCCCACTGCGGCGTGCCCTCGCCCGCCGACTCATCCGCCACGCGACCCGCATCAGCACGCTCACTAATTACACCCAGGAACTTCTCCTCAGCCATTTCCCCGAAGCGGCCGAAAAAATCTTTCTCACGCCCGGCGCCCTGCGGTCAGATTTTGCGGTCGTTCCGCCGAAATCTACCGCGCCCAAAAGCAAAATCGTCATCCTCACCGTCGGCCGGCTCCACCCTCGTAAGGGCCAACTCCTCACCCTCGAGGCCCTCCAACTTCTCGCGCCCGCCGATCGCGCCCGCCTCGAATACTGGGTCGTCGGCGGCCAAAGCAAAGAAGGCTACGAACAATCCCTCCGCCACGCCGCCGCCAAGACACCCGACCTCACGGTGCGTTTCCTCGGCAACATCCCCGACCACGAACTCTCCACCGTTTACGAAGGGGCCGACATCTTCGCGATGACGAGCATCAACCACGGCCACAGCGTCGAAGGCTTCGGCCTCGTCTACCTCGAAGCCGCGGCCCACGGCCTGCCGGTCGTCGCCCACGAAGTCGGCGGCGTCGCCGAGGCCGTCCAAGATAATGTCACCGGCCTCCTCGTCCCGCCCAACCGCCCCGCCCAACTCGCCGCCGCTTTCGAAAAACTCATTCACGACGACTCGCTCCGCCACCGCCTCGGCGCCGCGGGTCGCGATTGGGCCGGTCAAAACCGTTGGGAAAAATCCGCCGTCGCCCTGTTCCGGCCCGACGACCGCGCATGATCACTTCGCGTACTCAAGTCACGGTCCGCTACGCCGAGACCGACATGATGGGCATCGTCTACCACGCGAATTATCTCCCGTGGTTCGAGATCGGCCGCACGCAACTCCTCAAAGAACTCGGCCTGCCCTACCGCCAGCTTGAGACCGACGGTTACCGTCTGCCCGTCCTCGAAATTTCCGCCAAATACGCCCGGCCCGCACTGTACGACGACGTCCTCACGATCGTCACTTATCTGCGCGAGAAACCTCTGCTTCGCATCCGGCTCGATTACGAAATTTTTCGCGGCGAAGAACTCCTCGCCACCGGCGAAAGCGTCCACGCCTTCGTCGACCTCGCCGGCCGTCCCGTGCGCCCGCCCGCGAGCGTCGTCGCGGTGATGTCGGCGGCGTTTAAAGCGTAGCCACCGGCGCCGCGTATTCCGCGAGCACCGCCGCATCGGTCTCCGCCAGACGCGCGCTCGCGAGCGCCGGCTCACCGCCCAATTTTCTCACCGCCCACACCGCGTGCGCCCGCACCAACGGCGACTCATGCGCCGCCAATCGCACCAACGGCTCCAGCAAACTCACGTCGCCCGAATTACCCGCCACGATACATGCGTTGCGCAACAATCCCGCCAGCTTCACGCGCTTGATCGGCGTCTTACGAAACACCTCCGCAAACCGCGCCGGCGTCAGCGCCAACACGTCGCGCACCGTCAACCCCGCCAGCTCGCGCCGTGCAACGAGCAACACCGAGCGCCCCGCCTGCGCGAACCGGTTCCACGGACACACTTCCAAACACACATCGCACCCGTAAATGCGGCTACCAATTCCCGCCCGCAGCTCGCGCGGAATAATCCCTTTGTTTTCAATCGTCTGATACGAAACACACCGCCGCGCATCCACCACGCCCGGCGCCGCAAACGCCTGCGTCGGGCACGCTTCGAGGCAACGCGTGCATTTACCGCACAACAACCCGGTGTCCGCAAAATCAGTCGCCTGCTGCCGCACGGGCGCGTCCGGCAGAAATTCCTGCCGCGTCAAAATCGTCGCCAAAAACAACCAGTTCCCGTGCCGCCGCGAGATCAACATCGCGTTTTTACCAATAAAACCGAGTCCCGCCTTCGCCGCCCAACCGCGCTCGAGCACCGGACCCGTGTCCACGTACGCGCGATAATCTTCCCGCGTCGCGCCGTACATTTCTTCGAGCACGTTTCCCGCCGCGTTGAGTCCGACTTTAAGCGTGTCGTGATAATCTTCGTGCAACGCGTACCGCGCCCACGTCGCGAGTGGCTCGACCGTTGCGCTCGGCGCCGTCGCGCCAGCCGCGTCACTCGCGTAATTCACACCGAGCATGATCACCGCACGCGCCTCACTCAACACCAGCGTGGGCTTCACACGCTTCTCCGCCGTGCGCTCCATCCAGTGCATATCCGCGTGCTGTCCGGCGGCGATCCACGCGTTCAACCGCTCGCCGCCCAGCTCGGCCAAGGTCGCAAAACGCACCTCATCGAAACCGAG
>CAJAFD010000300.1 GCA_903938935.1 uncultured Opitutia bacterium | reverse complement strand
GTTGCGGCGGCTCGATATCGAGCGCGTCGATCTCACGCAGCTGCACTGCGTGCCGCCGGAGATCATGGCTCAGGGCGAGATTTTCGAGTGGCTGCGCGAACTCCAACGCGAAGGGAAAATCGGCGCGTTTGGCGCGAGCGTCGAATCCATGGACGAAGCGCACGTGTGTCTGCGTCAGCCTGACCTCGCCGCGCTCCAGATCATTTTCAACCTTTTCCGCCAGAAGCCCATTCACACGCTCTTCGCGGCGGCAAAAAAACAAAACGTGGCTCTCATCGTGCGTCTCCCGCTGGCGAGCGGCTTGCTCGGTGGCAAGATGACGACCGCGACGACGTTCCCCGCGAGCGATCACCGTAATTTCAACGCCGACGGCCAGAAATTTAACGTCGGCGAAACCTTCGCCGGCCTGCCCTTCGCGAAAGGCGTGGCGCTGGCCGATGCGCTCAAGCCGCTCGTGCCCACCGGCCTGACGTTGCCGGAGTTGGCGCTGCGCTGGTGTCTGGATTTCGACGCGGTCTCGGTGGTTATTCCCGGCGCGAAAAATCCTGAACAAGCTCACGCCAACGCGCGGGCGGCGGCGTGGCCCGCGCTGAGTCCGGCGCTGCACGCGCAGCTCGCGGAATTTTATACGCGCGAAGTCGCTGCGCACATCCGCGGGCCGTATTGAGCGAGATGAGTTCCAATGAGTTTCAACCCGCCGGCGCGTCGGGCGCTGGGGCTGGCGTGGGCGCCGCGGGCGGGCTGGTCGGGGCGTCGCCGAAATCTAATTTCAATTTCGAGGTCGCTTCCTCGAGGATGATTTTGGCCGTGTAAGGTTTGCCGGATTTAGCGGAGACGAGGCCGGTCACATCGATCGGCGCGCCGTCTTTCCAGCCCTGCAAAACGGCGACGTAGTCGGCGGCGGCGAACGTTTTGCCGAAAGCGTTTTTCCAAAGTTTTAAGCCGGGCCAACCGGGCGCTTCGAAGAACGTGCCGCCGTCGAGCATGAGCTTGCCGGACTTGGGGCATTTCACGCCTTTCACTTTCGTGGGCTCGGGCGTGTGGATGACGAGTTTCTTGAGCGTCTCGTCGATGATGAGATCGGCGGCGTAAACGCGGTTGCCGTTGGCGGATTTCAGATTTGCGGCAGGGTACGGTTTGCCGGCGACGTGGTGCTCGAGGAGCGTGACAAATTCGGCGGCGTCCCACGGACGGCCAAAGGCGGACTTCCAGAGGCGGATGCCGAGGAAACCGGGCGCTTCGAAAAACGGGCCGCGGTCGAGGAGCGGCGTTTTACTTTTCGGGCAGAGCGCGCCTTCGACGGGCGTGCCGGCGGTGACGGGTACGACGGGATCGTTGAGGCCGGCGCGGGTGCTGCCGGAGATGAACGCAGTTTTCATCGTCACGACGCTGGCGAGCAGCGCGTCGAGGAATTCGGGTCGCGTCATGGGCGAGGTGTTGCGCTCCATTTTTTTCAAAATGAGTTCCCATTCGCCGGTGAGTTTGGCGGAGAGGAGACTCGGGGCGCGCGGGGCGAGTTCGCGGCAGAGGAGGCGACCGTTTTCGGTGGAGAGGAGTTTGGATTTTTCGCGAACGACGAAGCCGCGCAGGAGAATTTTTTCGATGATGTTGGCTCGGGTGGCGGCGGTGCCGATGCCCTTGTCTTTCATGACGTCGACCATGGCTTCGCGTTGTTCTTCGGGCGTGTCGTCGTCGAAGGTTTCGCCGGCGTATTTCATGGCGTCGAGCAACGTGGCATCGGTGAAATGCTCGGGCGGTTTCGTCGTGAGCTCCTTGAGCGTGACGGCGTCGAGGAGCTGCGTGTCGGTGATGGGCGGGAGGTCTTGCGTGGGGCGGGCTTCGCGTTTCACCCAGCGGTTGAAGCCGGGGAAATCGACCTGTTCGCGCGTGGCTTTGAAGACGGCGGGCGCGTAGGGACCGGCACCGCCTTCCTGCGTGTAACGGCGCGTGACGCCGCGGTATTTCGCGGCTTCGTCGAGGGCCATGAGCGTGGTTTGGACGACGGTGAGGAAGGCGAAGAGATCGTTGCCGGTGAGCGCGTTGATGCCGTTGACCTCGCCGGTGGGGACGAGGCCGTAGTGACCCTCGACCTGTTTGTCGTCGAAGGCGCGGGCGGCGGCGGCGACGCGTTTGGACATCAATTCTTGCTGCGAGAGATGCAGTGTGGGCCGCATCGCGCGCAGGTGCGCGTGGACGTCGACGAGCGAGGCGTAGAGTTTTTCCTTCATGTCTTCGCGCAAGTAGCGGCAATCGGTGCGCGGGTAACTGATGAGCTTGGCGTCGTAGAGTTTTTGGAGAATCGCGAGCGTATCGGTGGCGGTGAGGCCGAATTTTTTCGACATCAGTTTCTGCATTTCTTGTAGGTCGAAAGGCAGGGGCGGTTTCTCGCTGCGCGTGGTTTTTTTCTCGGTGGCGCGATACGTCGCGGGCGCTCGGGCGGAGGCGGCGAAGGCCTCGGCTTTGGTTTTGTCCCAGAAAACTTTTTTATCGCGCTCGCTGCTGACGCTCGGGGCGCCGAGGAGTTTGACGCGCTCGGGCGCGGCGGCGTAGGCGTCGAGTTCGGCTTTGGCTTCGAGGCCGCCGAAGGCGCCGTGGGCTTCCCAGAATTTTTGCGGGACGAAATGGGCGATCAATAAATCGCGTGCGACGATGAGGGCGAGGGTGGGCGTCTGCACGCGGCCCACGGACCAGACCTTCCAATCGCCGCGCCCGCGCGGGAGCGTTTTGGTGGCGAGGACGGTGACGTTCATGCCGACGAGCCAATCGGCTTGGTCGCGGGTGAAGCCGGCTTGGGCGAGGCCGTTGTAGTCTTTGAGGGGCAGGCGCGCGGCGAACGCTTCTTGTAGACCGGAGACGGTCATCGTTTGCGCCCACATGCGCGAATACGTGGTGCCGGCGGGCGCGTTTACGCCGCGCAGGGCTTTGCGGAAAATGACCTCGCCCTCGCGCTCGGCGTCGCAGCCGTTGACGATTTCGCAGCCGGCGTGCGCGGCGGCGGCTTGGCGGAGCAGCGCGAGCAAGCTCTCGGCGTCGGCGCGCGGTTCTTCGACGAAATCCCAGAGCTTGGTTGGCACGATGGGCAGATCGTGGACGTTCCACGCGCCGAATTTCGGGTCGTAGGTTTCGGGTTTGGCCAACTCGAAAAGGTGCCCGCGCGCGGAGACGACGGTGAGTTCGGTGCCGTCGGCCATCAGGCCGCGGTGCGGGCCTTGGCCGGTGAAATGTCCCCCCGTGAGTGCCGCCGCGAAGTCGCGCCCAGCAGCGGGCTTTTCGGCGACGAGGAGGATCTTGGGCATGAGTCGAACGTAGTGGGCCGCTGCCAACGGCGACAATCTCCGTGTCGTTCGTTGGTGTGAGTCATAGGCTTACTTTTAAAGCAGTTTATAAACTGCTTAATCGTATATAAAGCAGTTTTTAGATTGCTTAAACAATATTAAAGCAGTTTATAAACTGCATGAAAGAAGAAATCCGTTCCATCGTGCAAAAAGGCCTTGATCAATATGTG
>CAJAFD010000299.1 GCA_903938935.1 uncultured Opitutia bacterium | reverse complement strand
TGTGATCGGTGCCGCAAGCGACGGCGCCGGTCTCCGTGAGCGAGATACCGAGGTGCGTGGCGAAGTAGTAATCGACGTCGCTGAGCACGCCGGCGGCGACCAGGGATATGGCGCCGCGGCAGCCTTCTTCGGCGGGTTGGAAGATGAGTTTGATTTTGCCGCCGCCGTTTTTCAGGAGCGCGGGCAAAACGCGGGCGAGCCCGAGCCCGATGGCGGCGTGGCCGTCGTGCCCGCAGGCGTGCATACGACCGGGGCGCGTGGAGGTGAAGTGTTCGCGCGCGGGCAGGTGGGTGGACTCGGTGCTTTCGTGGACGGGCAGGGCGTCGAGATCGACGCGGAAGGCGACCATGGGGCCGGGGCGCCCGGTGTCGTAGGTGCCGACGACGCCGGTGAGGCCGTCACCGAAGCGTGCGACCCAAGCGGGATCGGCGCCGTCGCGGAGCGCTTCGGCGCGGGCGGCGGCGATTTCGGTGGTGGGCGGGACTTCCATGCGGGCGTCGGCGCGCATGACCTCGGCGCCGGCGGCGACGTGCCAACCGAGTTTTTCCAGCGTGGCGGCGACGAGCGCGGCGGTGCGGAATTCACAGAAACCGAGTTCGGGGTAACGATGGAAATCGCGGCGCCAGTGAGTGAGTTCGCTGGCGAGGGTGGGAGGAAGCGCGGGAGTCACGCTGCGAACTAAGGCGCCGCGCGCGTCGCACGCAAGGCGGCGCGCACGGTTACAGGTGCCAATTGCGGCCGGCTAGTTTAGCGGGTGAGGAGCGTTTTGGGCAGCTCGGGGATGCGAGCGACGACAACTTCGCCCGTGCGGCGGATGATGCCGTAAATGATGCGCTTATCGCTGCGGTCCCAAGCCCAGGATTGGCCTTCGAAGGGGACTTCGATGGTGGTCACGTATTCCAGCGCGACGCCCATCTTGGGCAGACGGAGTACGTAGAGCTCTTTTTCGTCGTGGCCGGTCGTGTAGAGCAAGCCGTCGTCACCCCAGCTGCCGCCGGAGCTGCTGCTTTTGCCCCAATGGGTCACGACCTGCGCGGGAAAAATCCACGATTCGAGCACGTTCCACTGGTCGTCGAATTTGCCGAAAAGCGTGCTGCGGTTGTCGGTGCCCGCGGCGGTGCCTTGATCGTTGTAATGGGCAAAGCAGGCCCACCAAAAACCATCTTTCTTCTCCGCCCACGTGAGCGAGCCGTGGCGGATGCCGAGGCTGACGGTTTTCACCGGCTGAACGGTAACCGGGTCGAAATATTCCAAGGAGCTCGCCATCGGCAGCTGCGGAAAATTGGAATGCGCGAGCACGAGCTGACCGTCTTGGATGAGACCGCCGTTTAAGTGAATCGTCGCACCGCCGCGCAGGCCGACCCACTCGGCGACGCGCGCGCCGGTGGTTTTGTCGTATTTGCCGACGACGTAGTTGCCGATGCCGTAAAAGTGGTGCGCGTCCACCGCGACGCCCTGATTGGCGCCGCGGGGCCGCCAGCGGCGCAATTCTTCCGCGACGAGTCCGTGGCGCGTGAGCTCGGGCTTGGGCGCGGCGGGCAAACCCGCGAGCCAAGCGCGGTTCGCCTCACGCACGGGATCGGCCGGCGCCGTCTCGGCCGCACGGAGCACGGGCGAGGCGACGATGAGGAGGAGAACGGAGACGGCGCGGAGTTTCATGGGCGATCAAAAGCTGCGCGTAGCTTCGAAGAACCAAGCCCGGCCGGCGAGGAGGTTTTGGCTCACGCCGGGGCTGTAGCCGAAGCCGCCCGTGGCGAGCGGCGGGGCTTGGTCGGTGAGATTGGTGACGCCGAGGCGCACGCGCGTGCCGCGTAGCCAGGAAGTGGTGCCGCTGAAACGGTAACCGACGGAGGCGTTGTAGGAGATGCTCGAAGCCATGACGTAGCGGTAAACGAATTGGCCGCCGGTGAAATGTTTCGCGATGTAGCTCGGGCGACCGAGCGATTCGTAGAGCGCTGCCGTGGTGGTGGCACCGGAGTCTTGGGAAGGACCGACGTAGTACGCGCCGAGGTTGGCGGTCCAAGCGTTGCGGCGCCAAGTGACGTTGCTCGTGCCGCGCCAACGGGAGACGCCGTTGACGGTGAGGTCGTTGGTCTCGACGGCGGGGAGATTGGCCGGTTGCTGCACGGAGCGGGAGGAGACGAGGTAGGACCAATCGGAGTTGAGCGTGACGTTGCCGAAGGGAAGTTTGGGCAGCACGTAGCGCAGGCCGAGATCGACGCCCTCGTTTTCGCTACCGGAGATATTAATCCACGGTTGGTTGAAGGAGAAAATCTTGCCCGCGGTAGCTTGGGTCTTGCCGGGGTTGGCGGCGTTGTAGGTGTTGAAGGCGGCGGTGTCTTCGGGGGTGACGGCGTAGCGCACGATGTCGGGGTCGCCCTTGTAAGCGGCGGTGCCGCTGCCGAGATCGATGGTCGAGATGGAACGACCGGCGGCGAGTTGGGCTTGGGTGTAGGCTTGGATGAGGGAAACATCACTGGCGCGGATCTGGGCGGCACTGCGGGAACCGAGGAGGTTGGTGCGCTCGATGCGCCAGTGGTCGGCAGTCACGCTGAGGCCGCGAATGCCGGGCACATCGATGACGACGCCGTAGGTGGTGCCCTCGGATTCGGAGGCCTTGAGGTTGGGATTGCCGCCGAAGTAGCCGCGTTGGACGTAGGCGCCTTCGTTGGTGACGGGGTTGCGGTAGGTATCGATGTCACCAGCACCGGCGGTGATGGACCAGCGTGGGCTGGTGAAAAGGGCGGCCAGACTTGGCGCCATGAAACCTTCGTTGTAGGAGCCGCGCAGCATAAGCCAGGAAAGCGGGCGCCAGTTCACGCCGACCTTGGGCTTGGTGGTTTCACCGAAATCGCTGTAGTTTTCCATGCGGGCGGAGGCGGTGAGTTCGAGGGTGTTGATGAGGGGCAGGCGACGTTCGGCGCCGACCAAGGGCAGCACGAATTCGGCGTAGAGGCTGGTGATGTCGCGTTCGCCGATGACGTCGGGCCGCGGCGGATGGAGGAGGAAGTCGTTGTCGGTGGTTTCTAGGCCGACGCCGGCGGGATTTTCACCGCTGTACGGCGGGCGTTCATCGGCGAGCTTGTCCTTGCGGTATTCGCCGCCAAAGGAAGCCATGATATCGCCGCCCCACCAACGGAGCAGACGGCCGGTCACGCGCAGGTCGCCGCTGGCGATGGAGCTCTCGGCTTGGCGGGCGAAGATGGCGGAGAAGGAGTCCACGACCGAAGAGGGATTCGTGTAAGGTTTGTCGGCGACGACGGCGCCGTTTTGCACTTTAAAGGTGTAGCCAAAGGGATTGTAGGCGCTGGCGTCGGTGCGTTGGAGGGCTTTGAGCAGGAGACTCTCGCGAACGTCGGGGTAGGCTTTGTCCTCGCCGTTGACGCGATTGTAGAAACCGGAGGTTTCCCAAGTCCAAGTGTCGCCGAGTTTGCCGCGCAGGCCGCTGGCGAAGCGGATGACATCGGCCGTGGTGGTGATTTTTTCGACGCCGAGATCGGGCAAGTTGACGGAGACGAGACTGACGGTGCGCGGGGCGCCGGTGAGACGGAGGGAGCCATCGGTGTTGGCGGCGCCGGTGGCGGAATAGAAGCGCGAGCCGTAGGGGTTGTAGGGATTGTCGATGGAGAGCGTAGCGAGCTTGTCCGTGGTGGGGGCGTTGAGGGCGAGCGGCTGGCGCACCATCGTGGAATCGGCCGTGTAGTAAGAGAAATCGGCGAAGGCGGTGATGCGTTTCGTGAGATCGTATTCGGCGGAGAAGAAAGAGTTGGCGCGGGCCATACGCGGCGAGGCCATGCCGAATTCGTTCAGATCGAGGTAGAACTCGGGATTAGCGGTTTGGTTAGGGGCGACGGTGGTGAGGGTCGGCGTGCCGTTGACCGGGCGGAAGTAGTTGCTGGCCGAGGCGGTGCCGAGGCGGAAGATCGGATAACGACCGCGAGCGGTGCGCGCGTCGAAGGCGCCGCCGAGATTATTAAACGGCGCGGGCGCGACTGAGGCGAGGTTGGAGGTCACGCTGAAATCACGGTCACGGAGGAAAATGGCTTCTTTGTAGAGCGATTCTACGGTGCCGAAAAACCGGCCGCGCCCACCGGCGAAGCTGGAGCCGAAGGTGAGCGCGACCTGGGTGCTTTGGCCGCCGCCGTCTTCGGTGAAGCCTTGGCGCACGTTGATCTCGGCGCCTTTGAATTCGCGCTTGAGGACGTAGTTGATGACGCCGGCGACGGCATCGGAGCCGTAAATAGCCGAGGCGCCGTCGCGGAGGATTTCGATGCGCTCGATCCCTTGCGTGGGCAGTTGGTTGACGTTCACGGCTTGGGAGAGGCCGGCGGTCATCGGGTTGATGGCCATGCGGCGGCCGTTGACGAGGATGAGCGTGGCGGTGGAGCCGAGGTTGCGGAGATTGATGTTGGCGTTATCGCCGCGGGCGCCGGAGGAGCCGAGGCGCGTCTCATTCTCGGGCAAATTGACCACGGAAGGCAGCGTGGTGAGCATGTCGACGGGCAGAAGCGCATTGCGCACGGTCATCGCGTCCTGATCGAGGACGGTAATGGGAACCACTTTTTCCAAGTCCGTGCGTTTGATGTTGGAGCCGGTGACGACGAAATTTTGAAGTGAGATGACTTCTTCGGTCGTTTTGACCACGGCTTCGGCGGCGCGCGCGGAGGAAAAAGCGGTGCAGCTTAATAGTACGGTGACGGCGTAGGAAATCCACGCGGCGAAAGCGGGATGGCGACGGACGTTCAGGGTGAGAGAGTCGGATGGATACATGCGGCGTTCTAATTATAGGCGCCGTGTAACAAGCGGGCGGCTTTGCCGTGACGTTACCGTGACTTTCCGTGGCTTCTAACGAGTCAGTCGTCGTAGCCCGAGCTACGGCACTGTCCTATAAGTGTGCGGGATTGCGCGCGAGGGCCGGACGCGGAAGAGTCGCTCCACCCCACAAAATTCTATGAGCGTTTTTTTTCGTGTGATTATTTTTATGTTTTCGATGGCTGCCGTGGCGCTCGCCGCGCCCACGTTGCACCTCATCGGAGATTCGACGATGGCGGATAAACCAAAAGAACCGGCGAATCCCGAAACCGGTTGGGGACAGGCGTTGCCGGCGCTGCTGAAACCCGAGGCCGGCCGCGTCGTGAATTACGCGATGAATGGGCGCAGCACGAAAAGTTTCATCGACGAAGGCCGTTGGACCAAGGTCGTCGCCGCGCTGCAACCCGGCGATTTTGTGATCATCCAATTTGGCCACAACGACGAGAAGGCGGACAAACCCGCCGTGTACGCGGCACCGCGCGGCGCGTATCAAGACAATCTCCGGCGCTTCGTCCGCGAGGCCCGCGCCCACGGGGCGACGCCGCTACTCGCCACGCCCGTCGCGCGTCGGAGATGGAATGAGCGCGGCGAACTTGTCGACACGCACGGCGATTATCCCGCGGCGTTGCGCGCGGTGGCGGCGGCGGAAAACGTGCCGCTCTTAGAATTAAACGGCCTCACGACCGAGCTTGAGCGCGATCACGGCGTCGAAGGCTCGAAGCGTTTGCACCTGCATTACGCCGGCGGCGTGTACGCGCGTTGGCCGGAGGCGGTGAAAGACGACACGCATTTTTCCGAATACGGCGCGGCCCGCGTGGCGGCGTTGGCTGTGCAAGAATGGCTGCGGCTCGGGCTGCCGCTCACGGCATGGGTGAAGTGAATTTTTGGCGTGCCGCCGTTTAGGCCGATCACGTTAATGGGCATCTTTGTGCCCCGGTGAAGGGTTGATCTTCGGCTTGTGGGCGCGATCGACGCGGCGGGAAAGCGGCACGATGTGGTCTCGCTCCCGTTGAGTTTAAACCCGCTGGCCGGTCGTGCGCAGCGTGGGACCGTCGACCCAGTGGCCGGGAATCATCGTGGTCGAAGCGGGCTGGGGGATGCCGCGCTCGTTGCGCTGGAGTTGGGCGATGAGCAGCTCGATGCCGCGGGCGCCGAGGGCGTGCGGATGAAGATCGAGGCCGGCGCACGGCCGGTCGGCCATGGTGACGTTGAGGCAGAAATAGCCGTGGGTCTTGGGCACGCGCGCACCGGCGGCGTTCATCCAAGAAATGATTTCGGGGGAATGTCCGAGGACGACGTCGGGATCATAGTTGCGAAACCATTTAGTGAACGCGGCTTCGTTGAGTTCGGGGACGATGAGCGGCGGGACCGTGCCGATTTCGGGGTGATTACGTTGGTACGCGGTGAAGGCGCCTTCCCAGCGGTGTTGGAGGCGCTCGTCTTGGTGTTTTTGCAGGACGATACCGGGGCGGCGGTAGCCGAGGGTGCGCAGTCGCGCGAGGGCGAGCATGAGCGAGCGGTGATGATCGGAACACACGGCGTGGAGCGCAGGGTGTTCGATGGCGTAGTCGGCGTAGATCCCGGCGTAGTGCGACCAATCGAGTTTTGTAAAATCAGGCGTCGCCCACGAAGGCAGCAGGAGCACGCCCTGGATCCCGCGGGATTGAAGAATGGTATCGAGGCGCGGGAGCGTGACGCCTTTGCGACCGACCAGAAAGGTCTCGAGTTTGAAGCCAAGTTCACCCGCGCGTTTTTGGGCGCCCTCGGTGAGCGCGGCGTGGAAGCGCGCGCCGGCGGGCGGGCGCTCGGCTTCGTCGAGATCGACGGCGGCGATCACGCCGCGAAACATCTGGTTCCGCGACCGGCGCACTTCGGACATGACGGCGCCGACGAGAGGATTGGGCCGGTAACCGGCGGCTTCCGCCGCGGCGCGGATGCGGGCGGCGGTATCGGGTCGCACGCACGCGGAGCCGCGGAGCGCTTCTGAAATAGTGGTGCGAGAAAGCCCGAGGGCAGCGGCGAGGGTACGGACGGTAGGGGCGGTGGACATGAGCTTGGGGGCGAAAGCAGTCTGACAGACAAATAAGTGTACACTGGGGAAAATTGAAATGTCATAATTCCCCTGCGAGACACATCACCACGAGTCTTTCGAATCGTCGGTTAAGCTGGGCGGTGAACCACCGCTGGATATTTTTTAAGGAATCGTGCGCACACGGCGAGGGAGGCGGGGAGCGACCCATTTGCCGGGGAACAGCATCATGCGCGGCAGATCGGGCACGCCTGTTTCATTGGCGTTGAGCTGGGCGGCGACGAGATCGATGGCATGGCCGGCGACACGATCCTGGCATTGGTCGATGCCGCCGATGGTGCGCGGGGTTTCTTTACCCCAATAAAGTGTCACGCGCGGTATGCCTAATTCCCGCGCGGCTCGGGCGACTCCAGGCAGATCCAACAAATCGGTATGGCTGACGATCAAGGCATCGGCGCGGATGGCGCGTAACCATGCATGTAAATTGCTCGAGCTGCCTCTCGCGACCACGCGCACGAGCCGCCGCGCTTCAGCGGCATGAGGGTGATGGGCTAAAAACGAAGCGAGATAAGCGTGTTTGTTGCGCTCGTGGACGGTAGACTCGATGAGAGCGGCGGGACGTTTGCAGCCCAGTTTGGCCAGCTCGAGCAAGGCCATGCGCATGGCGAGAAAATGATGATGACCGGCATGGTGCAGTTCCGGTGTCCAGGTCACGTTACCGATCACGGCAGCCGAAAAATGGCGCCAATCCCAACCGAGCGTGATCGCCGTTTCGGCTGAGGTTACGGGCGAGAGCACGACGCCGACGATCCCGCGCGCGCGCAGAATGTGCTCCAGCCGTTGATCCGTCATGCCGACGTCGTTGGTCCAGAATTCCTCGAGGATGAACCCCATCTGGTTTGCGCGTTCACGGGCGCCGGCAAAAACATTTTTCAAAAAAACATTTTCCCGAGCTTGAGCGCGGCTGGTGTGCACCCAGATGAAGGCGATCCGCTCTTGGTGCGCGCGCGACTGGGCGCCGCGGATGTGGGCCATGAGACTGGCGACACGCGGATTGGGTCGATAGCCGAGTTTCCGCGCCGCTGTCGCCACTCGCGCCCGCGTGGCGGCGGAGATTTTGGCGTGCTGGCGTAGCGCATAAGATACGGTCGCCAGCGAAAGACCGACCTGCTCTGCGATATCGCTCAAGGTGACCACGGGGGGCTGCTGTCTCGACATGGTGAACGATTTCACCGGTGCGGGCCTTGTCAGGCAATCTTAACTTCTTGAATCATGTCGCGTTGCCCTCTTGCCGCAGTCCCCGTGTGGCAAAACAGCACTTTGCTTCACCCCAGATTTATTTACCCTGATGAATACTGCCTACCGCCTACTGTTGGTTGCCTTCAGCTTGTCGCCCCTCGCGCTTAGGGCGCAGACATCCAGCGTCGAACCGCGTAAAGAAGAAGCCGTTTTATTGCCGGCTTTCACTATCCAGTCTGAATCCGAATCGGGCTACGCCGCGACCAACTCGATCAGTGCGACAAAAGTCGCGACGGAGCTCAAGAAGATGCCGGTGTCCATCGACATCATCACCGAGCAGCTTTTTAAAGACTACGGCCTCACCGAGGTCTACGACATCGTGGGGCTCTCGTCCGGCGTGCAAAGCACCCAGCGCGCGGCCACCGGTAATCTTGAGAGCTACACCATTCGTGGTTTCACGACGTTTTTCAGTGCTCGCAACGGTAACACTAATCTCCGCAGCTATGATTCAGCCAACGTCTCCCGCGTCGAGGTCGTCAACGGCCCCGCTTCGGTACTTTACGGCCAACTCGATCCCGGTGGCGTCGCTAATACGGTCACCAAACAGCCTTCGGCTAAACCCTCGTCCAATCTTCGGCTCGAGTTGGGTTCGTGGAGTTATTACCGAGCCGAACTCGGGACCACTGGGCCGTTGAATAAATCCGGCACACTCACCTATCGCGTCGATGGTTCGTGGACGGATCGCGAGGGGTATCGTGACTTCGATCAGATGCAGAAGACATTCATCGCTCCGGTTGTTCGCTGGGCCCCGCGCAAGGGCACCGCGCTCACGCTCGATCTCGAATCGGCGGATATGGACCTCATCGGCGTGGCCAATTGGCCGCGTTATAATAACCGCGTGGTCACGCCCTTCGTCGTGAAATTTGCGGATATGATTCCGCGCACATGGAATGGTCAGGGTCCTGGTCTCGGCACGCACACGGGCAACCGAATCTATTCTGCGACCCTCGATCATGCGTTCACCGATCGCATCATTTTACGCAATGTCGCCGGTGTGACCAACTACCGGCGCAATGCTTACGAGGCTGCGGCCACGTCGATTGCGATCACAGCGACGACGCCCGCCGGACAATTGCCTTACTCACGCAGCTTGAGCGGTAGTTATTCCAACGGACAAACCTTCGCCAATACGCTGAACCTCGCCGGGCGTTTCGAATTCACGAAACGTCATTATACGCGCCTCGTCGCTGGTTGGGACTACGTCGCCGCGCGTAGCTACAGCGAGAGTCGGGCCTCCGGCGTGGTCGGCGGCCTCGGCGTCGCGACTCCGGCCAATTGGGATTTGGCTAATCCAGCGACCTGGGACCGCAACGTTCCCGCTCTCTCCGCTTTGCGGGTGACCGGCGTGAGTGGCGCTCGATTTTGGGAGGATAAATTTTATCTGGTCGACGCGCTCGCGCTCTTTGATGAGCGCCTGATGTTTCTCGGCGGTCTTAATTACTCGAAAATCCAAAGCCTCACTCTCAACTACGCGGCCAACACTCGACTGCGCATCGAGCGTGATCGCACCACCCCGCAGGCTGGCGCCGTGTTTCGCGTGACGAAAGCGCTTGGTTTTTACGCCAATTACTCGGAGTCCTTCCGCCAAATCACCTCGTTGCGCACGAATGCAGACCGCTCCCAGACGCCCTTCGATCCGCTGATCGCCGAAGGACTCGACTATGGTTTGAAATTTGATTTCGGCGACGGTCGCTACAGCGGGCAAGCCACGGTCTTCGACACAAAAAACATGAACGGCCGGCAATCTTTCAGCGCCACAGACGCCATCGGCGCCTACACCTACGAGACGCAGGTTGGCGAAAATCGAGCTAAGGGCTTTGAACTGCGTCTCTCTGCAAATATCACGAAAAACTTCCAACTCGTCGGTGGTTACACGCAGACACACTCCTACATCTCAAAAAATCCCGCCAACCCTGCCATTGTCGGTCGCGCCCAGATCCGTTCGCCCACGCACGCCGGCACGATCACGACCTCTTATCGTTTTTCGCAAGGTTGGCTGAAGGGCTTCTCCACCGGCGCAAACATCAGCTACCGCGGTGAAGCCAAGGCCTTTGAGACCAACGACGCTTATCCCTACTTGCTCGATCCTCGCGTGGTCGTGAACGCGCGCGCCGGCTACAGCGCTAAAAGCTTTGGAAAACCGGTTACTTACAACCTCACTCTCTCCAATTTCTTCAACGAAAAATATTATCCCAGCTCCATCTCGATGGGCGATCCGCTCTCTTATCGCCTGAGCGCTGAATACCGTTTCTAACCTCGGATTGAAGCCAATCCACCCCTCGAGGATTAGCCATGCGACGCGCTCTACAGTTCTTCGCTTTGTTATTCATCGGCACTTTTTCGGGGGTGCGTGGCGCTGAGATTCACATCGTCAATCATGCTGAAACACCGGTTTACGCTACGGCAATAACTTTGCCTGCGAACGAATTGTACGCGGCGCTAAAATTGCCTCGTGGTACACCGTTGGTCGATGCGCAGACGATCCTTTTTCCGGGTCGAGAAAAAGACGTAGACGTCGTGCGGGCATATGTGTCGTTGCAGGCGGGCGAGCGGCGGGAATTGAAATTGCGTCCAGCGGCGCAGTGGGGGCATGTGGCGTACGCTCAGTTTGACGCTACCGCTGGTACGGCGGCGCTCGGTAACGGCATAGTGTCGCTAGACTATCGTAGCGGACAGTGGAGCCTATCTTTCGCTGGCACGCTCGGTGGCGCTCGGCAAATTTTGAAGGGTTGTGCATTGGATGCGTGGCTTGATGCGGAACGGCGTGGGCGCCTCATGGGTTACAAGCCTGCGGCGCTGAGCGAACTAGGGCTCATTCATTTGGGAGAGGCGCAGCTACTTGGTGGTGAAGCGAAGACGCATGACGACGGCTCCGCGACTCTGACGCTGCGCAAAGGATTCAGCGGATTTGCAGCAGATGTGAATTGGACCGAAATCTACACGTTGCCGGCGGGTGCTCCCGTGTTATTGTATCGCACGATTTTCGAAACCAAAGCCGAGGCAAAACGCCATTTGGCGTTTGTAGAGTTGGGCGGCGGGGTGCGCGGTGAGTATGGCAATCTACTTCAAGGTAAACTGCGATTTAAGTACGACGACCCGAAGGCACCGAATCGCATTTTACTTTCTGGCGGCAACAATGCTTTTACGCGGCTTGGCTGGCGCGCGGAGCGTTGCTGGGTCGGGGTGGAGTCCGAGTTGGGTTGCGGGGTGGGCGTCGCGACCACCAAGGAAATCACCCGCGCTTTACCGGGCAGCAGTGTGTGGTCATTCGGCAACGCGGGTTTTTTTGCGCGCCTCATCGATCCTGTGCAGGAGAATTTTCCTTACGAGTTGAGCGCTGGTCATCCTCTGGACTTGGGGTTGGCGTTTGTCGCGACCAGCGGTGGCACCGACATTTGGAATCAAACGCGGCAGTTCTTCTCGGCCGTCACTCATGGGCAAACTCCACCCTTGGCTTCGTCTTGTGCGCTGTATCTTGATGGGCAGCCGTTGCAGGCGGGTGAGGTGCAAGTCTTCCGAGACGCACGGGCCTCGCAGGCCGCGCTCGAGATCGCATTTCAGCGAGATTATCGGCTCACCGTCCAAGCGGTCGATGCCACGTCTGAGAACCCGATCGTTATCACCGCTCGACCGCTCGACGCTCATCGTGCCCGTTCTGAGATCACGCTCATGAAGTTTGAACAGGCGGGTTTACAAACAGTGGATTTTACTAAACTGACGCAATGGGCCGGCCAGCGTCAGGCTTTTACCCTTCAGGTTAACCGCTCGGCCAGCGCGCGCCTCACCTCGCTCGCTTTGGAGCCGGCGGGATTTCCTGCCCCCCGATTGGAAACTCCTGCTGACGGCATGCGATTGACCGATCTGGCCATGTTCTTCCGTTGGCAACAGGTGAAGGGCGCCGTCGATTATGAGGTGGAGTTATCGCGCGACGTGGAGTTCACCTCCCCGAAAACGTTGGCTGTGCGCTCGGAGGTTGAGTGGCCGTATTACTTGCCCACTGATTCCGAATTACCCGCGCCGGGTACATGGTTTTGGCGGGTGCGCGCGAGGGAGCCTGGGCGCCCTGGACAGTGGTCGTCGGCACGTCGGTTGGAAATCAACGCTAACCATACGAAGAAACCTGTGACATTCTCGATCTCCGCGGCTCGACCGCTCTTCACCATCGAGGCATCGCGGGTCAAAGATCTGAGTAAGTTCACGCACACCGTGCCGGCGGATCTTAAGCCCTTCGTCGCTATCAACTGTCACACGCATCTGGACTGGATTGATTATCTCAAACCGCTGCAAGCCGCCGGACAGTCGGCTTTTATTCGTACTCATATGCCTGGACCCATG
>CAJAFD010000298.1 GCA_903938935.1 uncultured Opitutia bacterium | reverse complement strand
TGGCTTCTTTCAATCCGCGGCGTAAAATATAAAGCACGGGCGAAGCGATTTCGTCGCGTACCGGAATAACCACGACGCGTTACGCAACCGTCGGCGCGGGCTCGGACGCAGGTGAAGCCTGCGGCGCCGGAGCGTCCAGACGTGACGCCTCGGTCTGCGCCCGCAACGGCCAGATCCACAGCGCCCCTAAAACGATAAGCCAACGCAAGAGCATGAATTCGCGCCCATTGATATGCGCTCGGCCCGTCCACGCAAGCATCGCGCCTTGGAGAGAACGGAGCTTGTTTCCAAAATTAAGTTTAACGCTGAGTTTCACGCGCTCCGGCCAGAATTCGCCGCGCGCTATCGAAAATCCTTTTCACCGCGGCCGGCGCCGCGCTTCCTGCGCTGCATGGAAAAGCTTTCTCACCTCGGCCACACGCTGACGCGCTGGCGCGTCGGTTCGTCCACGTTTCTGGCTTATCCCGAAAAAGGCGCCCGCCTCATGAATTGGCACCTCACGCTCGGCGACGGCTCGGTGCGCGACATCGTCTACTGGCCGGAGCTCGACTCGTTCGACGATTTTTTCAAAACGCGCGGCGGCAACCCGATCCTGTTTCCCTTCAACGCCCGCACGTTTGACCGCGGCGACATCCATTTTTGGCGCGCGGCCGATGGCGTGCGCCGCCCCATGCCGATGCACGGTTTTGCCCGCCACTCGGATTTCAAGGTCACGCGCCTCGACCCCGCTGGTTTCACGGCGCAACTCACGCCCACCGCCGAGTCCCGCGCAATTTATCCTTACGAGTTCGAGTTCAACGTCAGCTACCGCTTCGCCCCGCTCGGTCTCACCTGCGAATTCGCTCTGACCAACCACGGCCACGAGCCCATCCCGTGGAGCGCCGGCCATCATTTTTATTTCACCTTGCCCTGGGCCGAGGGTACGACGCGCGCTGATTACCGTATCCGCATTCCTGCGACGCGCCGTTATAAACACGATTTTGCCACCGGCCAACTCACCCCCGGTCCCGCGCTCAATCTCGAGGAACCGCTCTCCCTCCCCGCCCTCGTCGACACGCAGCACACCCATTTAACTGACAACGAAGTCCTCTTCGGCGAACCCGGCCGCCCCGGCGCCATCAGCGTCCGGCTGGGCGACACCGCCGTTCCGCCGCCCGATGCCACGTTTGTCACGTGGACGCTCGACGACGCGGCTCCGTATTACTGCGTCGAGCCTTGGATGGGCCCGCCCAACGCCCCGGAAAACAAACTCGGCCTGCACTTCGTCGCGCCCGGTAAAACCGAGAAATTCACCGTCGCCGTCAGCGTGAAATAAGCCCGCGCCGCCCGCGGGCGCCTGACTTCACGCTTGCGCGCCGCGCCACACTTTGCGGCATTGACCCTCTGCATATGGTCTCCACCGAAAACTTAAACCAAATCGAAACCATCAAGAAGCGCGCCGGGCATCTATGGAGGTTTCTTTGACTGCGATCAAAAGCAGCGTGAAATCGAGGCCATGGACGCGGAAATGGGCGCGCCCGATTTCTGGAACAGCAACGACCGCGCGCAGAAGCACATCGCTAAACTGAACGCCCTCAAACGGGCCATTTTGCCCGTCGTCGCCTATCAAAAAAAGATCGATGACGTCGCCGTCATGATCGAGCTCATGGCTGGCGAAGACGCCGCCGCGCAGGAAGCCTACGACAAGGAACTCACCGGCACCCTCGCCGCGCTCACCACCGAGCTCGACGAACTCGAGATCGCCTCCTTCCTCACCGGCCAGTTCGACCGCAACAACGCCATCTTCTCCATCCAAGCCGGCGCCGGCGGCACCGAGTCCAACGACTGGGCCGACATCATGTTCCGCATGTATTCGCGCTGGGCCGAGCGACGCAACTACACCGTCGAGCTCATGGACGTGCAACCCGGCGACACCGCCGGCATCAGCAAAGCCACCATCCTCATCAAAGGCGAAAACGCCTACGGCTACGCCAAAGCCGAGCGCGGCGTCCACCGCCTCGTGCGCATCAGCCCCTTCGATTCCAACAAGCGCCGCCACACGTCGTTCTGCGCCGTCGACGTAGTCGCCGAAATCACCGAGGACATCAACGTCGAGCTCAACGAAACCGATATCCGCGTCGACGTTTACCGCTCCTCCGGCAAAGGCGGCCAAGGCGTCAACACCACCGACTCCGCCGTCCGCCTCACCCACGCGCCCACCGGCATCGTCGTCGTCTGCCAAAACGAGCGCTCCCAGATCAAGAACAAGGCCGCCGCCATGAACGTCCTCAAGGCCCGCATCTACGAGCGCCGCCAAGACGAGCAACGCGCCGAGATGGATAAATTCTACGGCGAAAAAGGCGAAATCGGTTTCGGCGCGCAGATCCGCAGCTACGTCCTCCAGCCTTACCAGATGGTGAAGGACTTGCGCACCGGCATCAGCACCAGCGACACCCAAGGCGTCCTCGACGGCGACCTCGACCGCTTCGTCAACGCCTGGCTCCGCGCCGGCTGCCCGCGCCACCGCAACAAAGACATCCAGATGGACGAATAACGCGCGCGCCCCGCCGGCCGGGAACACACTTCCCGTTTGGTCCCGCGCGATTATCGGCCTTCGCTGTTTCGCCCCATGTCCGACCTGCCCTACGAACACCTCCGCTCGACGTTCGCCGCGCAGTCGCTGTTCGAGGACAAGACGTGGCAACTCGCCCCCGAAGCCTGGGCCCTCACGCCCGACCAAGTCACCCAACTCGAAGCCATCGGCGGCGCCTGCCTCGAGTTTCACCACGCCCTCGAGACGCTCTACCTGCGCTCCGCCGCCGGTAAAAATCTCCTCCGCAACAAACCCCTCCTCGCGCCCTGGGTCGCCGATTACCTCGACCGCGGCAAACCCGCCCACCTGATCGCCCACGCCCGCGACCCCCAGAACCGCGGCGCCTTCCCCACCGTCCTCCGGCCCGATCTGCTCCTCACCGACGAAGGCTTCGTCATGACCGAGCTCGACTCCGTCCCCGGCGGCATCGGCCTCACCGCCTTCCTCAATCGCCTCTACGCCGCCGCTCCCACCGCTGTAGGCGGGGTGCCCCCACCCCGCACCGCGCCCGCCACCGGCGACCCCGCCCCGCGCATCCTCGGCGCCGACGACGCGATGATCCGCAACTTCTACGCGTCGCTCGCCGCCCTCCGCCCCACCGAGCGCAACCCCCTCATCGCCCTCGTCGTAAGCGACGAAGCCGCCACCTACCGCCCCGAGATGCAGTGGCTCGCCCACCAGCTCCAGCTCCTCGGCCACCGCGTGTTTTGCATCCGCCCCGAAGACATTTTCCCGCTCGAAAACTCCCTGTTTTTCTCCGCCGACGGCAACCCCGAGAAAATCGATATCATTTACCGCTTTTTCGAGCTCTTCGACCTCGCCAACCTCCGCACGCAAAACTTCATCTTCGAAGCCTGGGCCGCCGGCGAAGTCGCCCTCGCCCCGCCGATGCGGCCGTTTCAAGAGGAGAAACTTTCCCTCGCGCTCTTCCATCACCACCTGCTCGCCGAATTTTGGGCCGAAGCCCTCAGCGCCCGCGCCCTGAAAATCCTCCGCGAGATCATCCCGCCCTCGTGGATCATGGACCCCGCGCCGCTCCCGCCCGGTGCCGTCCTCGATGCGCCCCGCGCCGCCGGCCGCGCCCTCAGCACCTGGCTCGACCTCGCCCACGCCACGCAGAAAGAGCGCGACCTCATCATTAAAATCTCCGGCTACCACGAGACCGCCTGGGGCGCCCGCAGCGTGATCCTCGGCAGCGATTGCTCGCGCGAAGAATGGCAACACGGCCTCGCCCGCGCCCTCGAGCTCGCGCCGACGCACCTGCACGTCCTCCAAGCCTTCAAAAAGCCCCGCCGCGCCCGTCACCGCGTCTACCGCCCCACCGCCGCCGCCGCTGTAGGCGGGGTGCCCTCACCCCGCAACGAGACCGCGACCGCCGCGATGAGCGCCGTCGAAGTCGACGGCCGCCTGCGCCTGTGCCCGTATTATTTCGTGGTGGCCGGCCAAACCCGCCTTTCCGGCGCCTTGGCCACCTTCTGCCCCCCCGACAAAAAAATCATCCACGGCATGCAAGACGCCGCCTTGCTGCCGTGTAGGGTGGTTTAAGCGGAAAAGCCCGACCACTTTCTGGCTTTTTTGGCAGCTGAAGCTCACAAGCCCGGGACCGAGGGTTTCCTCAGCTGGATAGGCGCTTCATGCTCCATTTTTGACTAATAAAACACGGCCAGACCCCTTTGTTTGGCCCCCTTTGTTTGGCCCCTGCCCATAACCCTGAGCCACGGGATCCGACCATGCGCCGGCCGAATTGTTGGTGTCCTAGCCGATCTTGACCCGCCCTCGCGCCGATAAACTCAAGCGGCGACTTATAAAGCACGGCTAGACCGTTTGTTTGGCCGTTGGCCGCTGTTAGTTTGCGTTTTTTTGCCGAACTTGACGGCCTCAACGCTGATACCTTATCAGCGCACGGGCCCTACCGCTTACCCACCTCCCATCCCATGAAGTTACCCTACGGACAGGCATTTAAAATGAACGCTTATGGCCGCGCTTTGAGCTGGCTGCTCGTTACTCCTGCGCTACTCGCGCAGGTGGCGACTCCGCCTAGCCCGCAAAGCCCGACCGATACCGCGGTCCGGCTCTCGCCCTTTGTGATTTCTTCCGAGCGGGACTCGGGTTGGTCGGCCAACGACACGCTGTCTGCCACGCGCACCAAACAAGCATTGAAAGACGTGCCGGTAAATATCGACGCGATCACCTCCGATTTCATGGAAGATCTCGGTCTGTTCACGGCCGATGAGACGGCGGCGTTTGTGGCCAACGTTTACGCGGCTCCGACCATGGAGAACGACAATCAGGGCGGCAACTTTGCGTTTCGCGGCCTCAGTCAGGGCAACAACGTCAGCCGGAATTATTTCCGGTGGAATATCCCATCCGACAATTACAACGTGGAGCGGATCGATTTCGGCAAAGGCTCCAACTCCCTGATCTTCGGCGAGGTTGAACCGGGCGGACAGGGCGCGGTTTTCACGAAACGGGCGTTGATGAAAAATTTCGGCTCCGCCACCTCGATCTACAACAGCGATGGCGCCTACCGCCTCCAATTTGACTACAACCGGAAATTGCGGGACGGCCTCGCGTTGCGGTTCAATGCGATCAAGCGCGAGGAGCGCACGTATCAAGACGCATCCAAATATGGGCTCTTGGGCGCGACCTTGACCCTCACGTGGCAGCCGTTCCGCAACACCGTCATCCGCATTGAAAACGAGCGCGGCGATTTCGAAAACGCCCGCGGTTTTGCCGGCGTCTTCATCCGCGAGCAGTCCGCGCGGTCCCTCGGCTACGGCACGCAGGGCACCTACTTCACCTCCGACGGCGTGTGGGTGCAGCAAGCGACGCTCTCGGCGGCGGACCGGGCGGCGGCGAATGGCCCGGCAGGCGGTCAACCTTCGCTACTCGAAGGCGGTTTCTACGACGTGGCCCTGCGCAATGCCGCCGGGGCGGTTGTCGGGACCAAGCGCATCGCCGGTCTGCCGAAGCATTACAACATTCGTGGTTCGTTTGACCGCCAGGCGCGGCCATTCGACACCTACTCGATCACGATCGAGCAACGAGCGGGCCCGATCGATTTGGAGTTGGCTTACAATTTCCAGAATCAAATGGCCCTGCGCACGGATAACTTTTTCAGCCAGACGATCAGTCTCGATGTCAACGGCCGGCCCTTCATCGATACCACGCTCGATCAAAAACGTTTCGGCAACGAAGCGGATTCTTTCCGCGGGACCGCGGTCTACAAGTTCGATAAGTTTAAGTGGATGCAGCAGTTGTTGGTGCTGAGCGCCGAATACAAAGAAGACGCCACCGACAATCTCCGTTGGCAGTATTTCAACATCAAGGCCGTCGAGAACGGCACGGCCGCCGCCCTCAACCTCAACACCGATCGCGGGCGTCTCCGGCTCTACCTCGACGACCCGAAATTCTACTCGCGGGGTATTTTCGACCAGCTCAAGCCGGAGAATTTGCCCGTGACGGACAAGGTTAACATGGTGGCCCTTCGCCTGTTTCCCGCCGGCACTTCGGCGACCAGTGGCACCGAGTGGCGCCAGTCATATGCCACGTCTTTCTCGGCGAGCGGCCGCTACTTCGGCGGCAAGTTACAATCGCTGTTCGGGGCCCGCCGCGATTGGAACCGCGTCTACGAGTATGTCGGCACGCGCACCTTTGGCCGGTTCAACGAAGATATCGCTCCGCCCAAGCGGTCCGATGCGCTTCCGGGGGAATATATCGAAAATATGTTCATGCATCAGGCCAACACCAGCTACACCGGCGGGCTGACGCTGGCTCTCACCAAGGACATCAACCTTTACGGGGTCTATTCGGAATCGTTTCGTTTCCAAGACGCCCGCACCTTTGATCGCGAGCGTTTCGGTCCGATTGCCGGTGTCACCAAAGAAGTCGGCCTAAAGGGCAACTTTTTCGGCGACCGTGCTTCTTTCACTTTAGGGGTCTTTGAAATCGACCGCGAAAACGTCGTGCGGACCTGGAACGGCGTCATTGATTTTTCCGCCAGCGAGACCGAGGACCTGATGAATCCGAACAACGTGCTGCCCGGCGATCCCGGTTACCGCTATGTGGAACCCGGCACCGCCAGCGCCTCGCGCAACTACCGCTCCACGGAGAGCTCCACCGGGGCCGATCTCACCTTGATGGTGCGGCCCGCCCAAGGCTTGCAGCTCCGCTTCTCCTTTGGCCGCACCAAGGTTTTGGGCGAACCCGATCTCAAATCCTTCCGCGGCTATTACGACGCCGCCGTCGCCCGCGGGAACGAAAGCCCCGCGATGCTCGCCGATGCGAAGCTCTTGCTCGATTCACTGGACATCGCGACCAAACCCGCCGGAGCGCGAGCCGCGCCCTGGTCGGCAAGCTGGATTGCGGACTATGCGTTTAACCGGAGCACTTGGGCTCCGCTGCGCGGCGTGCGGCTTGGCGTCAACGGCAGCTGGCGGGATGATTATCTCCTCGGCATCGCGAGCGGCCAGGAACTCATCGGGGGTTCCACGCACCTCGTCGGCGCCTACGTCATGCGCGATCAAAAAATATGGGGCCAGCAGGTACGAATCCGCGCCGGGGTGAAGAACCTCTTCGACTTGGAAAACGAAGACATACGGAAGACTTCCTTCACGACCCTAGCGAGCGGCGCCAGTGTTTACCGCTACAGCTATGTGATGCCCGCGCAGTATGATCTCACCCTGACGGTCAGGTTTTAAGATCCGCGACCCGCATCTCCGAGCTCAAGCTGATGGACCTCGCTTGCACCGTGCCGGTGTAGGCGGGGTGCCCCCACCCCGCTATCGGGACCACGTCCGCGATGACCGCCGCGGAAGTCGACGGCCACCTGAGCCTGTGCCCGTATTATTTTGTGGTGGCCGGCCAAACCCGCCTCTGCGGCGCCTTGGCCACCTTCTGCCCGCCCGACAAAAAAATCATCCACGGCATGCAAGACGCCGCCTTGCTGCCGTGTCGGGTGGTTTAAGCGGAAATCCCGCCCGATTTCTGGCTTTTTTAGGCTCCGAAACTCACTAGCCCGGGATTGTGGGCTGCCTCAGCTGGATGGACGCTTCATCGCTCAATCCATAACTAACAAAACACGGT
>CAJAFD010000297.1 GCA_903938935.1 uncultured Opitutia bacterium | reverse complement strand
TTGAGGCTGAGATAGGCATAGGATTTAGATTTTGAGGTTGAGTTTAAAAATGAAGTTTAGGCGGGAATTTTAGTGGAGGTGGGCGCAACGCGGGTGACGGAATCAAACGAGAAAAGCGAGGTGCCCATGCGCAACTGGAGCCCCGTGGATGAATTTTCCACCGCATCAACCGTGCCCGTTGTTTCTGCACCGGTATAATCTCGGACCGTGACTTCACGCCCAATCATGCTGCTAGCCGCGATCATCTTGTTAGCATCACCCATACCCTTGAGGGAGGTGATCATCTGGCTGGATTGCTCGAGGCTGGTGAATTGGGCCATGGTGGTGACAAACGAGTTGTCATCCATCGGCTTCATCGGGTCCTGATTTTTTAACTGCATCGTGAGCAGCTTCAAAAAATCTTGCTGGCTCATCGACTGCTTGTTGGTGCGAGTAACGGTGGGAGCGGCGACAGGAGCAGCCGCCGCGGGAGCGGGCTTAGTGGAAATGATAGGCATGGTCAGGCGAAGATTTGTAAACGGTGATTGGCAGCGAGAACGGGAGCCGCGACGGGATCGACGGGAGCAACCGGAAGTGATGATGTGCGCCCCACCCGCGTAGCGGGATCGGCCTTGGAATACAGGTTTTGCCGAGCGTCCGCATCGGCTTGCGCCCCATTTTGGCCTCGGCCGGACGTATCCGGGGAACCCTGCCACTGATATGAGGAAGAAAAATGACTTGGGCGATCCGATCGATCAAACGCCGCCTGCAACGATTCGCGCAAAGCGGCCGAATCCGTGCTCAAAACCGTTTCTACTTGGTCGGCGCGACGCACCACTTCGACGCGAAGTTTACCGTGACCGGTGACATCGAGATCCACCACGCAGCGTTGCTGACCGGAAATCCGCACCTTCTCGGTGATCGCCGCGAGTTCATCAACAACCTGCACCAGATTCACGCGCGTCACCGCTTCGGTTGCGGGTGCATCCGAAGGGCTCGCGGCCGAGAAATCTAGAAGAGGACTGGACATGTTCGAGTCGTTGTTAGCACTCGTTGGGCCAACTACGGCATCTGCTTTCTTAACTAATTGATTAGTATATTTTTCTGTATTATTTAAAATACCGTTTACCGTGCTTTCAGCGTGAGTAGCAGGGGCGACAGAAGACAGAGCGGCAGTTTTTTCTGCGTTGAACGAGCGCGGCATCGAAGCCGCGGTCAGGGTCGGAGTCGGCTGCGCGGCGACCGCATGCAAGCCAGCCGGAAGCTTGAAAGCGCCCGACGCGTCTTGCTGCGTCGAGCGTCCCGCGTCGGCATTAACCACCTTACCATCGGCCGCAGGGTTGAAATCCAACCGCTCGACTCCGGCTTGGCGCGTCGGCGAGGCCGGGGATTGCTCGGCTGCAAACATAGAGGATAACGCTGCCTCCCGTCCTCCCTGGTTTTGATTATCGATCGCAGACGAAGCCTGCACCGAGGCACGAACCTGTTCATCACCCGAGGTCGGGCTCATTTCAGCGGTGATCGCGAGGGCTGTAGCTTCCGCCTCAACTGCCGCGGATTCAAACGGCGTCCCGAATGCACATAAATTAAATGGAGTCGCTTCCTCGATCGGCAATGGCTGAGGAACCCAGGTAGAGACCAACCCTGCGGCATCACCGGCATCCGACGAAACCACTGCAGATTCCTCCAGCTCATCAGCAGGAAGATCGGTTGGCTGCTCTGTCTCGCCGGAATCGTCCACACGTCCCTCGGGATCGCGGGTGGAACGTGCGCGCGTTTCCGCAGCGCTCGGACGCGTGGGCTGTAGAGATTTTGATTTAACTCCATCCGCCGCCTGCTGAGCCTGATGGTGAGTGTCCGAGCCCCGCGAGGACTTAACCGCCGGGGCGACCGAGGACGCAGAAGGAGCTTCTTTTTTAACCTGCCCAAGCATACTGGCAAAGGAGCGTTTCAGCTCGGCCGAGGTACGCGCGGCCTTGGCGCCCGCCTCCGAGGCAAACGCTCCTGCTGGCAGACCGCCCGAAGCCGACGATGCGGCTCCCGACATTTTGGGCTCAAATGGAAGCGGAGACATCATTTTGGTGAACGGTAATTTTTAACACCTTCGGCTAATTTGGCCGCGCGCTTGGCCATCAACGGATCGCCCGCGGCCTGCTTGCCCATCTCTTCAAAAAGCCCAGCGACTATATCCACTTTCATTAGCGCGAGAATTTTGACTGCGCTGGAGTCCTCCATTTGGAGCATGATCGCGACCGTAGATTTGGGCGACATCGCCGAGTAGGTTTGCACGAGCGTTTTCAGATTCTTCATTTCACTCACAGCGTCTTCCGCGCGAGCT
>CAJAFD010000296.1 GCA_903938935.1 uncultured Opitutia bacterium | reverse complement strand
TCCACATTCTCGATCACCCGCTCGCGGCGCACATCATGACGCATTTGCGGGATGCGACGACGAAGCCGGCGACGTTTCGCACGCTCGCTTATCAGATCAGTTTGCTGCTCGCGATCGAGGCGACGCGGGATCTTCCGACCGAGGCGAAAAAAATTGAGACGCCGCTCGAGCCGATGACGGGGCGCGTGCTCCCGCATGAGCCGTTGGTCGTGGTACCGATTTTGCGCGCCGGGCTCGGAATGGTGCAGCCGTTTCTCGACACGTTTCCTGATGTCAGCGTCGGTTATCTAGGCTTGGAACGAGATCACGAGACGGCGGTGGCGCGAAATTATTACTGCAAGTTGCCGCCGCTCGAAGGGCGCCGCGTGTTTTTGGTCGATCCGATGTTGGCGACGGGCGGGAGCGCGGCGCAGGCGATCACCGTCGCGAAGAAGAAGGGCGCGGTGCAGCCGCGGCTCATTTGTATCGTGGCTTCGCCCGAGGGCGTGGCCGAGGTGGAGCAACAGCATCCCGGTACCGTGGTGCACGTCGCTGCGCTCGACCGCGGGCTCAACGCGAAGAAATATATTTTGCCGGGGTTGGGTGATTTCGGCGACCGGCTTTACGGGACGTAAAATAAAATCCGCGCGGGTTGAACCCACGCGGACGAGTTAAGCCGTCGAAAGTGACGGCGCGGCGAGCGGCGCGTTTAGGCGAGTTGCGGCACGACGAAGCCGGCGCGGTAGTCGCGCTTGAGCAGCGTATTCGCCGCGGCGGCGGTCTCGCCGATGAAACGTTCGCGGGCGGAGTCGACGGCTAACGGGAGGCCGAGCGTCGCGGGCGTTTTTGCGAAGTCGACTTGGTTGGCGGCGAGGTGTTCGGCCATGCGGCCGTAGGCTTCGGCGAGTGGGGCGTCGCTTTTGATTTTGGCGGAGATCTCGGCGGCGGACGCGGTACGGCCGGTTTGGTGGGAGATATTGCCGAGGTGGCAGAGGGCGCTGGAGACGTGGCCTTCGAGGATGGGGCCGTAGAGGTCGGCGGTTTTGCGGCTGCGGACGACGTCGATGAAGTTCTGCATGTGGCGGTCGGTGCCTTTGAATTCTTTCACGACCTTGCCCGCTTTGTCGTAGGCGGTGGCGGCAAAGTAGCCGTGGGTCACGATGCTGCCGCCTTCGCAATCGATGACGTTGCCGACGTCGACGCCGCGGTAGTTGTCCATGCCGGAAGTTTTGGCGGAGCCGGCTTCGGAGCCTGCACCGGCGGGTGTGCCCGCGCCGGATTTCGAGGGGAGGCCGCGGACTTCGAAGATGAGCGGGGCGGTGGCGTAGTCGTGGATGACGACTTGGGTGTTGGGCGTGTCGCCGTCGTCGCGGTAGCCGAGGCGGCCGCCGATGCTGAGGGTGTGGCGGGGCAGGCCGGGTTCGCCGAGGAACCAGCGGGCGACGTCCATTTGGTGGATGCCTTGGTTGCCGACGTCGCCGTTGCCGTAGAGGTAAATCCAGTGCCAGTCGTAGTGAACGGGGCCGTTTTTCGAGGAGTTGCGGTGGGGCGGGACGAGGGGCGCGGGGCCGGACCAGAGATCGTAATTGATTGTGGCGGGAACGGGCGTGGGCGCGCTGGTGAGGCCAATGCTGTCGCGGCGTTTGTAGCAAAAGCCACGGGCGGCGGTGATTTTGCCGAGGTGGCCGGCTTGCGTCCAGGCGACGGCTTCACGGAGGCCTGCACCGGAGCGGATTTGGGTGCCGGCTTGGGCGACGCGGCCGGTTTTTTGGGCGGCGGCGACGAGTTGGCGGCCCTCCCAGACGTTGTGGGAAACGGGTTTTTCGATGTAGATATCTTTGCCCGCTTGCAGGGCCCAGATGCCCATGAGCGAGTGCCAGTGGTTGGGAGTGGCGATGGTGATCGCGTCGAGGTCGGGCGAGGCGAGGAGCTGGCGAACGTCGGTGAATTTTTTTACCGTGACGCTTTGTTTGGCGAGAGTAGCGGCGGTGCGGTCGAGGACGGCGGTGTCGGCGTCGCAGATGGCGACGATGCGGACGCCTTTAATTTGGCTGAGGCTGTTGAGGTGGTTTTTTCCGCGACCGTTGAGGCCGACGACGGCGACGCGGATATCGGAATGGGCGCCGACCACTTGGCCCCAGGAGCGGGCAGTGAGGGCAGTGGCGGTGGTGAGGAGCGCGGTGTGGCGCAGAAAATGGCGGCGCGTGAGCGTGGGGAGGGGCATGGGGGCGAGTTTTTGGGTTGGGGAAAGTGCGGGAGAGTTTTCGCGGGGCGAAGGGTTATTTGCCCTTCGCGTAAGCGGCGTATTGGTCGGCGACCTTGGCGACTTGTTCGTCGCCGAGGTGGAAGTAGAAGCGGTAACGCTGGGTGAGGCTGCCACCGGCGGGGACGAGGTGGTCGCCCTTGTGGGGGTCGTTGGCGAATTCTTTTTCGTAATCGTGCCAGCCGAAGGGGTTGGAGGCGAAGAGACCGTAGTCGCGGGCCATCCACCAGGCGGGGTGGCGGAGATTTTGCGGATGATCGAAGATGGCGATGCCGTAGGTGGTGCCGTTGCGTTGGGCGTTGTAATCGCACCAGGGGGCGCGGGTGCCCCAAGCGGCGGCATCGCGGGCGTTTTTGGCGGTGACGATGTGGCCGTTGCCGCCGGTGGCGACGCCTTTCATTTTGTGCGGCATGGTCATCCATTGAGCGACGCGGATGGCCATGGTGCCGTCTTTATTGTCGCCGAAGAGGAGGGGTTGGTCGGGGAGGGCGCGCAGGGTGATCTCGAAGTCGATGAAGCGGCCGCCGGCGTCGGCGTGGAAACTGATTTTGCGTTCGTCGGTGCAGATGAGGCGGCCGTCGGGGGCGAGCCAGCGGTTGCGGGCGCGGAGAACGCCGATGGCGCCGTCGGTGGTCTCGATTTTGCCGTCGAGGACGGTGTGACCTTTTTCTTTCGGCGAGCGGCCGGCGTCGCCCGTGCCTTCGTTCCAGAAATCGATACCGTTGACCATGCTGTGGGCGAAGTAGAGCGAGCGTTGCCAAGGGTGGTCGGTGTCTTCGCCGGGGGTCGTCTTCATCGGGAAATCCCGGGTGAGCGGCGTGCCGTCGGCGGCGAGGATCGGGTAACAATAGGAGCGCGACGCGCCGTCGCCGAAGACGTAGTCGGTAAAATGTTGGCCGCCGATCTCGACGCGGACGCGGTCGGCAAGCGGGGTGAGTTTGACTTGGGGCTGGGCGGCGGGGAGCGCGGCGGCGATTCCAAGCGAGAGCAAGGCGAGGGCGGGGTAGAGGTTCACGGCTATATAGACGAAGTCGCGGCGATTATGATGCAACCCTAGGGTTGATTTTGTTGGATGCGGCTTGGCGTGGTGGCACTGGGATTGCTAACTCGCGGCATGATGTTCGCTAATCGTGTTTCCCGGCTCGCCGTCGTGGTGGGCGTTTTATTTTTGGCCGGTGCGTCGCGTGCCGCCGAAGTGGCCCAGCCGCTGTATGCGCTTTGCGGTGCTTATGCGCCTGAGATGACGGCGTTGAAACGGGAGTTTGGCGTCGATCCAGCGAAAGGCTGGACGCGCTCGGTGGTGAAAGGCCTAGAGTTTTGGCGCGGCAAAGTCGGCGCGAAAGAGGTCGTCCTCTGCCGCACCGGCGTGAGCATGATCAACGCCGCTTACCAGCTGCAGCTCGCGCTGGATCATTTTCCGATTACGCACGTGCTCTTCGCTGGCGTGGCGGGCGGCACGGATCCGGCCTTGCAAGTCGGCGACGTGGTCATCCCCGAAGCTTGGGCCAATCACGGCGAGTCGGCTTATCTCAACGAAGACGGCAAGGGCGGCTACGTGCGCCCCGATTACCTGCCGCCCGGCCGAGAAAACTTCGGCATGATTTTCCCCACGGGCACGAACATCACCCGCGCGGGCGCCACCGATAGCGCCGAGGAAAAAGGCGAACGCCTCGAACTCATCCCCGTCGACGCCGACTTGCTCGCCGCCGCGCGCCGGGCCTTGCCCAAACTCCCGGTGCTGAAAAAATCCGGCCGCGTGGTCACCGTTTCGGTCGGCGGCAACGGCGTCGCTTCCACGGTCTTTTTGGACAACGCCAAGTACCGCGAGTGGATTTTCCGCGTATGGCAGGCGCGCTGCACGGATATGGAATCGACCGCGCTCGCCCAAGTCGCCTACGCCAATCGCAAACCCGCCTTGATCATCCGCGGCCTCAGCGATCTCGCCGGCGGTCAACACGGCAAAAACCCGATCGACGCCAACGAGCTCAACGTCGCCGAAATCGCCGCGCACGTGCTCCATCGCGTGCTCGACGAAGTGCCTTAACCGCGCTCGTCACAGATCCCGATGAGCCGCCAACCGGCGCAAAATTCTTTTCCACAGACTGGCGCGGGAACCTAAACGGCTCATACTGAGTCGCAGCTACTCATGAAAACCCTATCCCGTCTCACGTTGGTTTTGCTCGGATTGGCGGCTCCGCTGGCGCTTCGCGCCGCGGAAGTGGCCAAGGCCTCGGCCCGCACGGACGTTGTTTTTGAACAACCCGAAAAGTTTACCGATGTAAAAGATTCCGATTTCGGCACCGAGAAGGGCCGCGACGCCATCCTCGAACGCCTCCGGGAGTCCATCGTCGAGCGCGCCGATAAAGCCCTGCCCGCCGGGCAGAAACTCGTGATCACGTTTACCGACATCGATCTGGCCGGCGAATACGAGCCGTGGCGCGGCCCGCAATTCTCCGATGTGCGCATCGTCAAATCGATCTATCCGCCCCGCCTGAATTTTAGTTACAAAATCACCGACGCCGCCGGCAAGACCGTCAAAGAAGGCAAAGAAGACCTGCGCGATCTCGCCTTCGAAATGCGCCTCACCTCGGACCGGCAAGATACCCTGCGCTACGAAAAAGATATCTTACGCGACTGGATCGGCACGGTGACCCGCGCGCCCAAAGCCTAAGCGCCCGCTGGGGCTTGAGTTGAAAAACCTGTGTCGCTCCCCGACGAGGCCAATCCCGCTCGACTCGATAAGTGGCTTTGGGGCATGCGGTTGTACAAGACCCGCGCGCTCGCGACGGCGGCGTGCCGCGCCGGCCAAGTCGAAATCGGTGACATCGCCGTCAAACCGGCCCGAACCGTCCGCGCCGGTGAGATCATCGCCGTGCGCCAAGGCGTGATCTTGCGCACGGTGCGCGTGGAGGCGATCCCGCCCAGCCGGATGGGTGCGGCGCGCGTGGCGGAGTTTTGCACAGACCTGACCCCGCCCGAAGAATTTCTGAAGGCCCGCGAAATGAGGGTTCAGCAACTTCTGGCCCGCGACCCCGGCGCCGGACGACCGACCAAGCGCGACCGGCGCTTGCACGACCGGTTGTTCGAATAAATGCGATAAAACCCCGGAATCTTCCGGTTGCAGGCTGGACGCGGCTGTGGTTTCGGGTGCAGCGTAGGCGGGTGAACGTGTACGCTAAATTTGAAACCGAACTCGCCGTCCGGCCCGACGATATCGATCTCTATCAACATGTTCACAGCACTCGTTATCTCGATTATGTCTTGGCGGCGCGTTTCGACCAGATGGAGCGCTGCTACGGGATGTCGATGCAGGCCTTTGCGGCTTTGGGGCTGGGTTGGTTCATGACGGCCGCCGCGATTCAGTATAAACGTCCCCTCGGCTGGGGCGACCGGATGGTGGTGCGCACGTGGATCGAACACTTCACAGAAACCGGCTGCCGGGTGGCGTTTGAAATTGAAAAACTCCCGACCGGCAAACGCGTGTGCGACGGCCATTGTGATTACACGCTCGTGACCTTGGCGACGGGCCGCGCGACCGTTTTACCCGAGGATATTAAGGGAAAATACTCGATTTAGCCGGCCCGCGCAGGGATGTTTTTCAGGGGCTAAGTAGTTGGCTGGCATCGCTGCGCGGATAAAGTCCTTGCATAAAAAGCATTTATCGACTCTCTGGCGTTTCAGTCGTTAGTGAAAGCGTTTTGGTGACAGGATCTGGTGAGTCGTAGGCTGGGCAAAGTTGCTCAAGTGATGATTTCGAAACCCACAGTGGGAACGGACTGGCAGCGAGCGATGGAACTACGCAACATCATCATGAGTAACTCCAAACTATACGTTGGTAACCTATCCTTCAAGACCACCGAAGACGAGCTCCGCTCGGCCTTCAGCCAATTTGGCACCGTGACCGACCTCTACGTCGCCATGGACAAGATGACCGGCCGCCCACGCGGTTTCGCGTTCGTCACCATGGGCACCCCCGAGGAGGCGAAAGCCGCCACGGAAAAGATGAACGGCACCGATCTCGGTGGTCGTCAGCTCACGGTCAATGAAGCCCGTCCAAAAGAAGAAGGCGGCGGTCGCGGCTTCGGCGGCGGCGGTGGCGGTCGTGGCTTCGGCGGCGGCGGCGGCGGTCGTGGCTTCGGCGGCGGCGGCGGTGGCGGCGGTTACCGCGGCGATCGCGGCGGCAGCGACCGTGGCGAGCGCCGTTACTAATCGTAACGCGGTTCCTTAAGGACCGTTTTTTAATTCCAGACGGAGTGCCTCCGGGCGCTCCGTCTTTTTCTTTTCTTTGCGGCTCACGAGCCGCCGAGCGTCAGCGAGTGAAAAATGACTCAGCCTGCGCTCCTGCTTCTGGCGCAGCCTGCCAGCATTTTCACTCCCATGCCTTTTAAAGCACTCAATCTCTCTGAGCAGGTCCTCCGCGGCGTCCAAGCCGCTGGTTACACGGATCCGACTCCGATTCAGCTTCGCGCCATCCCCGTCGTCCTCGGCGGCGGCGATCTCATCGCCTCGGCCCAGACCGGTACCGGCAAAACGGCGGCCTTCGCCTTGCCCGTCCTCTCTCGCCTCGGTACGCACGGTCGCACTCGCGTGCTCGTCCTCGAGCCTACGCGCGAGCTCGCGGCTCAGGTCGAAACCTCGTTCCGCAACTTCGCCCGTTTTACCGATATCCGCACGGTCGCCGTCTTCGGCGGCGTAGGCTACGGCGTGCAACGCTCCGAGCTCAAACGCGGCGTCGACATCATCGTCGCCACGCCCGGCCGCCTCGTCGATTACCTGAAGACCGGCGAGATCAGCCTGCGCGACATCAAC
>CAJAFD010000295.1 GCA_903938935.1 uncultured Opitutia bacterium | reverse complement strand
GTATTTTGGGATCGTGATTTTTGTCGGCTGGTACTCAGCGCGCAAAAATCAAAACACGGACGATTACTTCAAGGGCGGAGGTAAAATTCCGTGGTTTCTCGCGGGTGTTTCCAACTGGGTTTCGGGTTTCTCAGCCTTCATGTTCGTCGCGGCAGCCGGCTTTACTTATAAAAACGGCATCGGGGCGGCCTTGATTTTTACCTCGGCCGCCTGGGCTTATCTCATCGGCGCTTGGTATTTCGCGGGACGTTGGCGGCGCGCGCGGATCAACTCGCCGCTAGAATTTCTCACGCGGCGCTTTTCACCGTCGACGACTTATTTTTACACGGTGACGGCGATTGTGCCCCAGATCATCGGCATCGGGCAGGGGCTTTATGTGCTCTGTATTTTCGTCGCCACGGCGCTGGGGTTTTCCAAAGAAGCGCATCTGGTGCTCGGGTTTGAATTCAGCGGGCTCGAACTCACGATGCTCACCGTCGGAGTCGTGATGATTCTCTACACGGTGATCGGTGGGCTTTGGGCGGCGGTGTTGAGCGACGCGGTTCAAGGCGTGATCATTTTGGTGACTTCGGTGCTGATTTTTCCGGTGACGTTTCGTTACCTCGGCGGCGGCGAAGGGATTGGCGCGGGTTTGGCCAAGATGGTTCAAGACGTGCCGGCGGAGATGCTCACCGTGCAAGGGCAGGCGGCGCAGCCGTGGTTTTTGTTTAGCTACGCGATCAACGTGCTCCTCGGCTACAATGTCGCTTGGTGGCAGGTGCAGCGTTACCAGAGCGTACCTGATGAAAAAGGAGCACGAAAAATGGCGCTCCTCTGCGCAGGGCTTTCCGTTGTGGGGCCGTTGTTGTGGATCGTGCCCGTGATGGGCGCGCGGGTGATTTTCCCCGATCTCGCCGCCATGTGGCCGGGCGTGAAGGCGCCCGAGGAAACGGCGTTTGTGAGTCTCGCGATGCTGTTACTGCCGCACGGCATGATCGGTTTTGTGGTGGCTGCGATTCTCTCCGCGACGCTCGGGCAAGCGAGTGACGGGTTCAACTGGCTCGCGGCCACGACGACGCGCGACATTTACGTACCGCTGCGTCGCCGCTTCGGCCTGTCGGTGCCGACGGATAAACATCAGATGCACGTCGCGCAGCTCACGATGCTCGTGATCGGCGTACTGGGCATCGTCGCGGCGATGTTCATCGCACGCACCGGCGGAGCCTTTGATTTTGGGCTCAAATATTATTCGATGACCGGCCCAGGTTTTATGATGCCGGTGTTATTGGGCATGATTTATCGGAAAACGCCGTGGTGGTCGGGCATCGCTTCGTGCTCGGCGGCGTTTATTGCGGTGTTTGGTTGCATGGCCTTGGACCTGTGGCCCGAACATGTCTACATACGCAACATGCTGAGCGCATCTTCGGCCGCGGTGTTGGTGTTTGTGATCTCGGCGTTTTATTACCGCTCCGATGATCCCCGCAGCGCTGAAACCCAGAAGCTCGACATCGATCTGCGCACCCCGGTGCCGGCCGACGAGGCTGCGCCGATCGGCGGCCTGCGCGACTTCCAGATGCTAGCCGGTGTATGCGCCCTTTTGGGTGTGGTTTTATGCGTCTGCGCTTTTTTACCGTCGTCGCCCTTGGCGCCGCCGATGATCAACGCCATCGCCGGACTGTTGTTGTTTAGTATCGCTGGCGTCTTGTGGTGGATCTCACGTCCGCGCCGATGAAACCGTTTCGCTTACGCGCCCACACGTACCAGCAATTCGACGCCGATTACGGGCGCGACGTGCCCGCGGAAAACTTTGGCGGTTGGCAAAGCAGCGAGGTTGAAATCGCACCGCAACACACCGCTCTCGTCGTGATGCATGCTTGGGAAGCGGGCACGATGGCGCAATGGCCGGGCTGGCGCCGCGCCGTCGAATATCATCCGCGCGCCTTGAAAATTTTAGCTGAGGTATTCCCGCCGCTGTTGTCGGCGGTGCGCGCGTCGCCGTTGCCCGTATTTCATGTGGTCGGCGGGCGGGATTATTATTCGCACCTGCCGGGATATCAGCGCGCGGCCCGTTTGGCGGGACCGACGCCCGCGGTGACGCCGCTCCCGAAGGATTCGGTTTACGAGCGCTTGGAGTCATTTCGCGCGGAAAACGTTTTTGTCGGTCCGCACAATCGACCCGACGTCGAGGCTGGTTTTGCGCAGCTCGATTTTGCGCCGGCCGCGCGGCCGGTGGGCGACGAAGGGATCGCGGAGAACGGTCCGCAACTGGCGGCGCTGTGCCGCGCGCATGGCGTGAATCACCTCGTGTACGTGGGCTTCGCGCTCAACTGGTGTTTGCTGATGTCGCCCGGCGGCATGGTGGACATGAAGCGCTATGGCGTGATGTGTTCGACCATTCGTGATGCGGTGACGGCCGTGGAAAACCGCGAAACGGCGCGCGACGAACGCGAGAAGCAACAGGCCTTGTGGCGTGTGGCGCTGGAATTTGGTTTTGTGTTTGAAGCCGATAATTTCATCGGCGCGGTCGCGACGTCGTGTTGAATCCGATTTGAAACCAAGATGAACGCTGAACTTCGTCCCCGTCCTGTGCCTGGTCTTGGCCTCGCCGCCATCGGCGCAGTAGAAGAGGCGCTCGTCCTCGAGGTGCTGCGGAGCAAGGCGTTGTTTCGCTACGCGGGGCTCGATCCCGCGGTGCCACCCGCGATGACGGCGCGCCTCGAAAAAGAATTTCGCGAAACCATCGGTACCGATTACGCGTTGGCGGTGAGCAGCGGCACGGGCGCGTTGGAAGTCGCGATGGCGGCCGCGGGCATCGGGCCGGGCGACG
>CAJAFD010000294.1 GCA_903938935.1 uncultured Opitutia bacterium | reverse complement strand
GTCGCGAGCCCAGCTGTCGAGTTGCGCTTGGTCCTTGAGTTGTTGGCCGCGCGCACGCGGCACGGCGGCGAAGGCGTTGGCGCATTCGGCGAGGCCAGTCATGTCGCCCCAGAGTTTTTCAAATTGGGCGACGGGATAAACGTCTTCTTGGCCGTGGCCCCAGCGTTTTTTTACGTCTTTGAGCGTCACGTAGGTCGGCACGCGCGCCGCCATCGCGCGCACGGCGGAGGCGGTGCGATCGGCATCGGCCAGTTCGGCGCGGGTGAGTCCGAAAAGCGCGAGCAAGCGGTCGATGTCGATCCAGCACGTGTTGGTATTGTAATACGTCAGATTGAATTCGTGGGACTCACGCGGGAGCGCGAGGCCTTCGACGAGGCGCACGCGGCCGTCGACGCGCGCGAGCCCGCCGCCGTGATCTTCGACGCGGCGCGGGATGACTTCCCAGCCGAGGGTGGCTTCGCTGGCTTGGAACCAGCCGACTAGAGCGGGATCGAGTGTGGCGCCGAGCGTGTCGATGTTGTGCACGAGAAGCGTGCGGAGTTGCGGACGCGCGGCGAGCAGGCGGGCGAGCGTGCCGTTTTTGAGGAGATTGGGAATTTCAAACCAATGGCCCACGGGATGGAGGCATTGGCCGGGAAGATTATCGGTGTAATCAGCGCCTTCGCCGATGGTCTGCGCCCACTGCGTGAGCGCGGCACGGACGCTCTCGCGCATTTTTTCTTTTTGTTCGTCGAGTTTTTGTTGGGCTGTTTCTTCCCAAGCAAAAACGAGGTCGCGCACGGCGGGCACGAGACGCAGGCCGATCGAACGGCCGGGCGAAATGAATACGCTGCGATCGAGTGCGTCGGAGTGGTGGGCGCCAAAATAATCGGCGATGGGTGCGTGCGTGAGATTACTCGTCGTAAACACGTGCGGGACCTCGGCGCCGTAACGCGCGGCCGTGTGGCGGGATTTCGCGAGATGGACCTCGGCGAAACTGCGGTGTTGGCCGGCAAATTTGGCGAACGGGTGAAGGGCTTTGACCACGCCGGCGCCTTGGGTCCAACGCGAGCCGACGCCAGCGGCGTAGGTTACGACGGCGCATTCGCCGCGACGGAGAGCAGCTTCACCAGCGGCCCGCAAGGCGGCAGGCGAGGCTGATAAGTTAAAGAGCGCGTCGGCGGGGACGTCCTCGATTTTGGTCGAAGGCGCGAGACGGTTCATCGCGAGGCCGATGCGGCCGGCGCGGAGATCGGCGCGGATGGTTTCGTGTTGGGCGCGGTCGAAGCCGTTGGCCGCGAGCAAGGCGTCGAGGTTGTGGCTCGTGCGCGCGGCTTCCGAGGACGCGGGCAGGAGTCGATCGAGCAGCGTGGGCAACGCAGCCGTGAACGCGGGCGCGGTGCGCGTGGCGCGGGTGAATTGGGCGACGTCGGTGCGCTCGCGCGGCGTGAGCTCGCGGGCATCGCAACGCAACAGCGCGGGCACGGTGAGTTGGTAAAACTCGACGGGGAGCAGGGCCTCGACTCCGGTGAGCAGCGCGGCGACGGAACCGTTTTCGTTGATCGCGAAATCGTACACGACCGGATCCATCGCGAAGGGGAGCGAGGCTTGGAGTTCGCGTTTCGTGGCCAGCATGATTTCCGCGAGCCGGGCTTGGGCTTCGGCGCGACGGTACGGGGCAAAAATAAAACCCATGCCGCCGCCGGCCATGCCGCCGAGCATCCAGAATCCCCAGAAATCGTCACCGAAGGCGGCGCGGGTGCGCTCGATGAGTTGCTCGGTGTAGCGATTGCTCACCCATGGAATCATCGTTTGCAACGGGCCGAAGAAATTTTCGGTGAGCGCGCGGCCGAGGCCGCGAATGTCGCCGGCGGCGAGCAGCGCGAGGATGTCGTCGAGCGTGGCGACGGCCCGGCGTCGGGCGCTAAGCTCGGGCTCGCTGCGGAGGAGATATTTTTCCGTGGCCATCTCGAGGATCGGACCGACGTTTTGGGCCATGCCGCCGTGGACGAGCACGAGCGAATCTTGGAGTTTTTTTCGCGCCGCGGCGGAAATGCGATCGAGGCCGAGAAGGGTGTGGCGCGGCAGCAGGCAACCGCGACTGATGCCGTGTTCGGGGTCGCCGGGTTGCGCGCGGGCGCCCTCGATGAGTTTGATGCCCGGCCAGAGGCCGCCGGAATCCTGCCAACCGCCGCCGGAGCCGCCGATCCATTCGCCGAGGATGGCGCGGGCGGCGACGATGCGACGCTCGGTTTCGTCGCTCGGACCGTTGAGGGCGCGGATCTGGCCGGTCGCGCGCATGCAAACGCCGATGAGCGCGCCGAGGAGATTGGTAGAAACGGCGAGTCGCGAGCCTTTCGGGATACGGTTAACGTTACTGACGAGTTCGAAGCCACGACCGGGGCCGAAAATCGTAGCGAGCAGCGCGGCGAGGCTCGCGCCGGAGCGCTCGATGCCGGGCGGAACGAGTCCGGCGGCGATGACGGCAGCTTTTAAGAGCCCGAGATAGTCGCGGCCGAAATCAAAAACATCGTCGAGCGTCGTGAGGGTTGCGGTGGTCTCGAGGTCGACGCTGGCTAGCCGGATGACGGGCTCATCGATCACGCGGAAATACGCTTCGACGGGCGGGCGCGGCGCGGCGTCGCGGGCGTGGACGCCGAGATCAACGGAGATGTTGAGCACGCGCGCGCCCTCGGGGAAATCCATGCCGAGAAAAAAGATATCGCTCCAGCCGCAGTGGGTGAGGTCCATGCGCACGGGTGTGAGTTCGCGCAGGAGCGGGTAGGGGGCGGTGGTGTT
>CAJAFD010000293.1 GCA_903938935.1 uncultured Opitutia bacterium | reverse complement strand
TACACCATTAACGCCGGCCTCGACCTGCGTTACCAAAAGACCAAGGCCTACGACGATTACTTCTTCGAACCCGCCAACGTCTGGGACATCACCAAAGACCGCTCCGCCATCGACGTCTATCGCTCCGACGCCTTCAACAACGGCGGCAAAGGCTTCGCCGTCCCTGGCTGGCCCGGCCGCTACGCCCAACCCGGTCTGTTCAACGGCGACACCAACGACAGTAGCGCCACGACCTTCGGCCCCTTCGCCCAAGGCACCTACAAGTTCAGCGACGCATTCAGCGCGGTCGCCGGCTTCCGCCTCGACCACATGAAGGCCACCGTCCGCGAGCCCCTGCTCCCGCCCTACAAGACCGCCGACATCAGCGTCGATATCCCCAGCTACAACGGCAGCGTGATCTACAAGACCACGCCCAACTCGAGCCTCTATTTCACGTATAACTACAGTGAAAACACCTCCGGCGCCGTCGGCAACGGCGGTGGCATCACCGGTTGGAACGCCGCCGGCACCGGCCTCGACAAAGAAAACTTCACGCAGCCCAGCACGCTCTACGAACTCGGCGCCAAGTTCTCCCTCATGCAAAACAAGGTGTTCCTCAACTTCGCCGTCTATGACCAAGAGCGCACCGCCAAGAGCACCAGCTCCACGGTCATCTCGAAGTATAAATACAAGGGCTTCGAATCGGAGTTGAACTACCAACCCAACAAGCACCTCTACGCGACGATCTCCTACTCCTACATCGACGCGCAGCAGTCGGCTCCCTACCAATACGGCCTCTTCGGCGGCTTCTCCGAATTGCCTCCCGCCAACCGCGCCAAGCCAACCGCCAACATCGGCTCCGACGTCAAGGTCTCCGGCCTCCCGGAAAACCTCTTCAACGGCCTCATCTCCTACACCTTCACCAACGGTTTCGGCCTCAGCGCCAACACCGTCGTGACCGGCGAGATGAACAACAACGCCGCCGGCTCCCTCGTGATCCCGCTGCAATACACCCTCGATCTCGGCGCTTCCTACAAATTCAAAAAGTGGGATTTCCGCGCCAACCTGCTGAACGCCACCAACGAGGAAAACTGGTCGCCACCGAATGCCGTCTACGGCAACGGCTCGATCCTCGCCCTGCCCGGCACGCAGCTCCAGATCACCGCCAAATACAGCTTCTAAACCCGTCGCCTCACGCGAACGTTTAGAAAACCTTCAGCCGCTCCCTCACCGGAGCGGCTTTTTGCTGCTCACCCTGCGATACTTGCGCCCGCTCCATTCAGGAAGTCTTCACCCCCACTGGCCCGCCCTCTGCTATTCATCCGCCATGTCTGCACCCCAGCCGCCCAGCGATCGCGCGTCAAAATCCACTCAGCTCGTCTACGGCCTCGAAGCCCGCGTCCCGCTCGGGCCGGCGCTGCTCGTCAGCTTCCAACACGTTTCAGCTATGGTCGTCGGCACGATCACGCCCGCCCTTATCCTCGCCGGCATCCTCAAATTTTCTCCCGCCGATACCGCCTACTTAGTCAGCATGGCGCTACTCGCCTCGGCCGTGGGCACGTTTTTTCAAACCGGTCGCTACGGCCTCGTCGGCTCGGGCTTGCTCAGCGTCACCGGCACGAGCTTCGCGTTTCTCGGACCGCTCATCCAAGCGGGCCAAGCCGGCGGACTCGCCCTGATGTTCGGCATGTCGCTGGCCGCCGCGCCCGTGCAACTCATCTTCGCGCCGTTTCTCCCCAAACTTAAAAATCTCTTCGCGCCGATCGTCTCAGGTGTCGTCGTTTTGCTCATCGGCCTGTCGCTCATTCCCACGGCGATGTTTGGCATCGCCGCGCCGATCGCCCCCGGTGCCCCGGTCTGGGGCGGCGGTCTCGTCGCCGCCCTCGTCATCGCCGTCATGCTCGTCGCCCAAGCTACTGGCCGCACCTGGGCTCGACTCGGCAGCGTGCTGTTCGGTCTCATCGCAGGTTACTTGGTCTGCGGTTTCGCCGGGTGGCTCCAAGCGCCCGCGCCCAGCGACGGCAGGTGGCTCGTGATCCCGAAACTACTTCCGCACGACTTGGCTTTTAGTTGGGCGCTGCTGGTCCCTTTCGCGTTTATCTATCTCGTCTCCGTCCTCGAAGCGCTCGGCGACATGACCGCCACCGCGCAACTCTCCGGTCTCGACACGGATACGCCCGAGCATGGGACGCGGCTCCGTGGAGGCATCATCGCCGATGGGCTCGCGAGTATCTTTGCCGCGCTCACCGGCGGTTTCCCGAGCACGACCTTCGCCCAAAACAACGGCGTCATCCAGGTCACCGGCGTCGCGAGCCGCCGCATCGGGCCGATCATGGCATTGATGCTCGCCGCGCTCGGACTTTTCCCTGCGGTCGGGCGTTGGGTCACGGCGATGCCGGGCGCGATTCTTGGCGCGCTCGCGCTGATGCTCTTCGGTCTGGTCGCCGTCTCCGGTCTGCGCCTCATCGAACGCGCGGGGCTAACGTCGCGCAACGGCCTGATCATCGCGCTCTCGCTGGCCGTTGGCCTCGGTGCGCCCACGCAGGCCGCCTGGATCAAAACGCTGCCTAGCTTCATCCCCGCCCTACTCGACTCCGGCATCGCCGCCGGCGGCCTCACTGCGCTCGCGCTCAACCAGATCTTGCGCGAGCGCCCTTGAACCGGCGCCGTCGCCCATAGCGCGCGACGGCGATAATGCCTTGTCGGCTCCGGGCGATTGCGCCGAAACTCCATCCACCGGATGAAGTCGTTTTTCTCGCTCCCCACCCTGCTCACGGCGGCGTTGCTCAGCATCGTTGTCTCGATTCCGTTCCTACCGTTGGCGGCGCCGGCCACCGCTCATTTTCATTTTGATATCACCCTCACGAGCACCGCCCCGGGCTCGGCCCAACTCTTTTTCGACATCGGCCGCGGCATCAACGAAGCCGATTCTAAACACGCCACGGTCGAAAATAAAACGGGTCCACAATTCCTAAGTTTCCCCCTACCGCCCGGAAATTACCGTGCGTTCCGCCTAGATCCTATCGACCGCACCGCCGAAATCACGTTGAGCGAGGCCGTCATTCGCACCCGCGACGGTCGCGTGGTACAACGTTTCGCACTCGGCGACTTTACCGCGGACAACCAGATTTTTTCCCTCGTAGCCACGGGCGACGCCCTTCGTCTCATCACCACGGCGGGCGCCACCGATCCCAATCTCGGCCTGCGTCTCGCCGCCCCGTTCGAGCTGGTAACCACGCTTGGCCAAAATCTAGGCACCGGGCTGAAGATCAGCCTCGGTGTTTTTTTCATTATTCTCGCCGCGGTAGGGTTGGTAGCTCGCTCGCGCGATGCGCTTTGCCGGAGTTGGACGTGGCTTGCGGCCCGACCGATACGGGCCGTGTCGCTCATGGCCGTGGTCGCTGTGATCGCCAGCAGTTATCCCGTCCTGTTCTTCGGCAAAAGCATCGTTTCACCCAATAACGGCACCACTCTCCTCTACGAAAATTTCCCGACTCTGCCCGGCTACCGCGACCGCGCTACCGCCAACGTCGCGGGCGCCGATATCGGCGCGATCATGTGGCAACACATCCCGCTCTCGATGCTGCAACGCGACGCTTTGCTAAGCGACGGCGAGCTCCCACTCTGGAACCGCTATAATTCCGC
>CAJAFD010000292.1 GCA_903938935.1 uncultured Opitutia bacterium | reverse complement strand
GCGCCACGGCGATCCCGAGACGCTCAACCGCATCGCTCAATACGAGATGGCGTTTCGCATGCAGACGAGCGTGCCCGATCTCACCAACTTCGCCGACGAATCGCCCGCGACGCTCGATCTCTACGGGCCTGACGTGAAGACACCCGGCTCGTTTGCCGCGAGTTGCTTGCTCGCGCGCCGCATGGCCGAGCGCAACGTGCGCGTCGTGCAAATCCTCCATCGCGGCTGGGACCAACACGGCAACTTGCCCGGCGATCATCGCCTCCAGTGTCTCGACACGGATCAAGCCTGCTACGCGCTCGTCACCGATCTTAAGCAACGCGGTTTGCTCGACGACACGCTCGTCGTCTGGGCCGGTGAATTTGGCCGCACGGTTTATTCGCAAGGCACGCTCACCTCGACCAACTACGGCCGCGATCATCACCCGCGTTGCTTCAGCGTGTGGGTCGCCGGCGGTGGCGTGAAAGGCGGCGTCGTCCACGGCGAGACCGACGATTTTTCCTACAACATCGTGCGCGACCCCGTGAGTCTTTACGACCTCAACGCCACGTTGCTCCACTGCCTCGGCGTCGATCACGCCAAGTTCTCATTCAAAGCCCAGGGCCTCGACCAACGTCTCACCGGCGTCGAGCCCGCCCGCGTCGTGCGCGAGATTTTGGCGTGAGTTAAAAAGGAAATCTCCGCGGCGACGTCGCACGTCGGTGATCGCCGTTCAAGTCGCGGGGCGCTCCGCCCAGACTTGCGCGAGGTGGACGAGGACTTCGGCGGATTTTTCCATGTCTTGGAGGCTGACCCATTCGCGCGGGCTGTGGACTTCGTGCATCCCGACAAACAGATTGGGCGTGGGCAGGCCGCGGGCGGTGAGGTTGGAGCCATCGGTGCCGCCGCGGATCGGATTCGAGACGGGCGTGAGGCCGGCGCGACGCAGGGCGGTGCGCGCGTGGGTGAGGGGACGCGGATCTTTTTCGAGGCCGTAGCGGAGGTTGCGGTATTGCTCGGTAAACGTGAGGGCGCAGCGCGCGCGGGGTGCGGCGACGCGGAGCTCGGCGGTGAGTGTTTCGAGGAGCGCGCGCTGGGCGGCGAGACTAGAGAGTTCGAAGTCGCGGAGGATGAGGCGCACCGTGGCGAGTTCGGCGGTGCCGGTGGCTTCGACGGGATGAATGAAGCCCGCGCGGCCCGTGGTGCGCTCGGGCGAGAGTTCGGCGGGCAGGGCGGCGAGCCAACGCGCGGCGAGGCGGAGTGCGTTGACCATGACGTCCTTCGCCCAGCCGGGGTGCGAGGCGACGCCGTGGATCTCGAGGGTGGCGGCGTCGGCGTTGAAGGTTTCGTCGTCGATCTCGCCGGGCGATTCACCGTCGAGCGTGTACGCGACCTCGGCGCCGAGTTGGGCGAGGTCGAGGTGGTTCATGCCGGTGGCGATTTCTTCGTCGGGGCTGAAGCAGAGGCGGATTTTCCCGTGGGGGATTGCGGGATGGAGCAACAGATGGCGCGCGGTCGCGAGGATCACGGCGACGCCGGCTTTGTCATCGGCGCCGAGGAGGGTTTTGCCGCTGCCCGTGATGACATCGTGGCCGAGCGCGGTGCGCAGGCGCGGGGAATTTTCGAGCGTGAGCGTCTGCGTAGGATCATCGGGCAACACGATGGGTTGGCCGGCGTAGGCGCGATGGACGAGCGGCCGGGCGGCGCCGGGGAGATTGGTGGCGGTATCGACGTGGGCGCACCACGCGACGACGGGCACGGGATGGGCGACGGTGGCGGGCAGGGTGGCGAGGACGAAACCGGCCGGG